>JAUVMT010000244.1 GCA_030600085.1 Gemmatimonadales bacterium
GCTTGGCTGGACACAGCAAGTGGGCGCAGATCAAGCGCCAGAAGGCCAGGAACGACCAGGCCCGCGGCAAGATGTTCTCGAAGCTGGCCCGCGAGATCACGGTTGCCGCCCGCCAGGCCGGAGGCGACCCCAACTTCAACCCCCGCCTGCGCACGGCCATCGACAACGCGAAGGCCGAGAACATGCCCGCCGAGAACATCGATCGGGCAATCAAGCGCGGCACGGGGGCCTTGCCGGGTGCGAGTTACGACGAGTGCACCTACGAGGGGTACGGCCCGGGCGGCGCAGCCCTCTATCTGGAGTGCCTCACCGACAACCAGAACCGCACCATCGCCGAAGTGCGTCACATCTTCGACAAGAGGGGTGGCAACCTGGGCGTGGACGGCTCGGTCTCCTGGATGTTCGACCGTTTCGGCCAGATCTACGTGGACGCGGCCCATTACGAGGAGGATGCGCTGCTCGAGGCCGCGGTCATGGCGGGCGCCTCGGACATGCGGCGCGAGGAAGACGTTTTCGTGATCACGACCGAGGTCGGAGACTTCCACACGGTCCAAGAGGGGCTTCGCCAAGCAGGGATCGAGCTCCGGGAAGCGGAGCTGGGCATGGTTCCGAAGTCCGAGGTGCACGTCGAGGGCCGGGAGGCCGAGCGCCTGCTCGGGTTGCTGGCCGCGTTGGAGGAGCACGACGACGTGCAGCGGGTCTACTCGAACATGGATGTGGACGAGGAGGCGCTGGCGGCAGCGGCTTCCTGAGCCGCCGCCGGGGTAGGGCCGAAGGGTCCCACGCTCGCTTTACGGGCTTTGGGCGGCGAGCCTCCTCGCTGCGCTGCGGGGTCTCGTCGCCGTCGCCCTGAATCGCTCGGCGCGGAATCCCTCCGTCCCTTTGGCGGCGGCGATCACCAAGCTAAGAGCGGTCGGTCGTGGCGCCTCCCCGGGCTCAGTGGAAGACGGTGCTATTGGTCGATGTATCGGCTCGTGGGCTCGAGCGTCTCCTCGTCGATCAGGTCGTCCACGGTGTCGCGATCCCGGTCGTAGACCACCTCTCCGCCCACGAGGGTTAGAAGCACCTGGGTCCGGTGCAGCTCCTCGATCGGGATCTCGAACGGGTTGCGGTCGGTCACGATCATGTCGGCGAGCTTGCCGACCTCGATCGATCCCAGCTTCTCGTTCCACCCGAACCCGAGACACTGGACGCCACCGAACGTGAGGCCGCGAATCGCCTGTTCGAGGGTGACTCCCTGACTCTCGTTCAGCGCTCCCGCCTCCGGATTCGCCGGATCCCGCCGGGTGATCCAGGACTGCATCTGATGGAACCCGTTCGGATCCGGAATCAGCGCTGACGGCCAATCGCTCCCGAAACCGACCGGAAGGTCGGCCTCGAAGGCGGCGCGTGCGTTGAAGAAGGCCTGGTAGCGATCCTCGCCGATGGGGGGTGCCATACTGCCACGGATCTCCTCCGCGGGATAGGCGAGAACGGGCGAGAAGTCGATGCAGACGCCTTCGACCCGGGCCAGGCGCCTCATGTCCTCCGGCCGGGTCATCCAGGCATGCGAGAAATGAAGCGGCGCCTCGTTCAGACCGTTCTCCGCCCGGACGTCGGTGTAGATGTCCACCAGCTCGCGACCTCCCGCGTCGCCCAGGACGTGCGTGAGCACGCCGATACCGGCACGGTTGAAGGCGGCGATGAGCTCGGTGGCCTCGCCTTTCGTGAGATTCGAGCTGCCCCTGAAGCCGGGCCGCCCCTCGTAGTCCTCGAACAGCAGCGCCGTGTAGCTGTCCGGTCCCCCGTCATAGAAGATCTTCACGTACCTCGGGTAGATCCTCTCGGTCGCGAAGTCCTCCCATCCGGCCACGAGCGCGTCGGCTTCCTCCGGAGACGAGGGGAGGTAATGGCTCGTGCGCCAATCCCAGGCCGGGAAGAGCCGAGCCGTCATGCCCCCCTGCGACTCGAGGTACCCGGCGCCCTCCATCCACGTCCGGGCTCCTTCGGCGGGGATTAGGCTCGTGAAGCCGAAGCTGTTGAACTCCGCCAGTACCGCGCCGAGCGCGTGGGCGTAGCGCTCCGGACCTGCCCGCGCCAGAACCCGCTCGAGGGCTCCCATCGCGAACTCCCGCACGGTGCCGGAGGGCTCTCCGGTCGCGGGGTCGGTGTCGAAGATAAACTTCTCCGTCTGCGGTGTGTCCTTGGTGATCCCGGCCAGCTCGAGGGCGTTGGAGTTCGCCCAGGCCGAGTGACCGGTCTGGCTTATCAGGTAGACGGGACGATCGGGCACGACTTCGTCCAGCAGTTCCTTTCGCGGGCTGTTGTCCGGAAACACCCCGAGGTTCCACGCCTCACCGCGAATCACCGGGAGATCGGGATTCGCCTCGGCGTAAGCTCGCACCTCTTCGAGGATCGCCGCCGCATCGGTGGGATCCGAGATCCGGAGGTTGGCCCAGCCCTCCGCCGCGCCGAGTGGGTGGGCGTGTGAGTCGATGAGTCCCGGCATGGCGAACCGGCCCTCCAGGTCCACGACCTTTGTGCCCTCGCCGGTCACAGCCTCGACGTCGGCATTGCTACCGACGATGAGGAACTCCCCGTCCTTGATCGCCACCGCCTCGGCCCATGGTTGGGCCTTGTCGACGGTGTAGATGCGGCCGTTCGTGTAGACGGTCTCGGCGGCCTCATCAGTCGCTCGCTCCGCGGAGCAAGCGACGACGAGAAGCAGGCCGGCTGTGGCGGCGACTCGGGTCAGTTTCTTCATATGGCTTCTCCTGCCCGTCGTCCTTGCCCTGGAAGCGTGTTTGCAGGCTGAGCTGCCGCCGGGATGACCGCGTGTCTCAATAAGCTGCGCGGCGCAGACCTTCTACGTCCTCGTTCCCCTGGTCGACCCGCTCGTAGATGACCTTCCCGCCCAGGATGGTCTGCAGAACCTGGGTGTCGTAAATCTGATCCGCCTTGATCTCGAAGAGGTTCTGGTCGAGCACGATCATGTCGGCGAACTTACCGACCTCGATGGAGCCGATATCGTCTTCGGCGCCCAGCACCCACGCGCCCTCGATCGTGCGAGAGATCCTATGGTGCGGTTGGCTCTCATTTGAGGATTCTCCTACAGGTTGAGACTGCCGCCAGGGGCGACGATGCGGTGTTGGTGAACCCGGTTGCATGGCCCAGGGAGATCCAATCTGATCAGGTCCCGCCTGTGCGGAAAGAGTGCTGTTCACGGTCCCGCCCGTGCGGAAAGAGTGGCTCACGGTCTCGCCCCGCTACAGCCAGAGACTTGTAGGACCAGAGATATGGTAGTATGGTATACCATATGCCATCGGTAAAGGTGACCTTCACGCTGGATGAACGCACCGTAGCCCGGCTTCGGAGGGCGGCAGAACGGATGAGCATGCCCAAGAGCCA
>JAUVMT010000087.1 GCA_030600085.1 Gemmatimonadales bacterium
AAGACCAACGTGATCGCGCAGACCGTCGTCGTGGACGGCGGGTTGCGCTTCATTTCCGGGGATCAGGAGGAGCGGACCCGCGCCGCGATGCGGCGGGTCGTCGAGCGACATCTACCGAAGACGTCAGCCGATATCTCCTTCGATGACGGGTATCCCGCCATGCCGCCGAACGAAGGGAATCTCGAGCTGCTGGGCGTGCTGGATCAGGTGAGCCGGGATCTCGGACTTGGACCGGTCGAAGCGGTGGATCCGGCCCGGCGCGGTGCGGCGGACATCTCGTTCGTCGCGTCCCACGTGGATGGCCTGGACGGCCTGGGACTCGCGGGAGAAGGTGGCCACACGATCGAGGAAGTCGTGGACTTGAGCTCGCTTCCCATCGTGGCGAAGCGGGCGGCTCTCCTGATCCACCGTCTGACGAGGGCGGAGAGCGCACGATGACCTGCCTGTCTTTTTCTAGCGATCGATCAGATGAACCAGGTGTCCGCGTCGGTCTCTACCGCCATCTGAGCAGACTGCGTGCCCTGCATCGGCTCGTTGTCCTCGACCGGCTCTTCGGTCGCCCGCCGGCCGGCCAGGACCGCGGCCGCGATGCCGGCCACGAGCGTTACGATCGCAAGGCGAATCTCTAAGCGCATGAACCCATCCTCCAGCAGCTTCTCTACAGCTCGAAGCCCCCCTGTCACTACCAACTCCCTGCCCACAGCCCGCGCACGATCCGTGCTCGCGTCGAGTCCAGGGTAATGTGCATGAATATCAATGATTTACGGCAGGCGCTCCAACGCGTTGCCATCGTGTGTTTCCGGAGCGCAACGCACTATGCAGGCCTTGACGCCGCAACGCCAGGCCCCGTACGTGTCCGGCACGCCCGGAAGGCGATAAGTGACCGCAGATCGGCCAATCGCACCCTCAAGGGGGGAGTCGGGAGATGAACGAGGCGCCTCGAGAGCAGTGGGCCAGCCGTTTCGGCTTCGTGCTCGCCGCCGTCGGATCGGCGGTCGGCCTGGGCAACATGTGGCGCTTTCCGTACTTCGCCGCCGAGAACGGCGGAGCGGCCTTCGTCTTCCTCTACATCATCATGGTGGCGCTGATCGGCCTGCCGATCATGCTGGCGGAGTTCGCGATCGGGCGGGGCTCGAAGAAGAGCCCGATCCAGGCGCTCGCCCACTTCGGCGGCAACGCCTGGAAACCGCTGGGCGTCCTCTTCGTGCTCGGTGGCTTTCTGATCCTGTCGTACTACGCCGTGATCGCGGGCTGGACCCTTCGCTACGGCTGGAACGCGCTGTTCGCGGGCTTCGGCAGCGACCCGGCCCGCTTCTTTGACGAGGTCTCGACGGGCTGGGATGCCGCGTTCTGGCACCTGCTGTTCATGGCGGTCACGATTCTCATCGTAGCCGGCGGGATTCGCCGTGGAATCGAGCGCAGCGCCATCATCCTGATGCCGCTTCTGGCTTTGATCGTCGTGGGCCTCGCCATCTTCGCCTCGACGCTGCCCGGAGCGGGAGCGGGTTACGCGTTCTATTTGAAGGCGGACTTCCGCGAGATCCTCTCGCTGAACGTGCTCTCCGAGGCGACGAGTCAGGCCTTCTTCAGCCTGAGCCTGGGGATGGGCGCGATGCTCACATACTCGAGCTACCTCTCGCGCGACGACAACATGCCTCGTGAATCGGTGATCATCGCGGGATCCGACTTCATGATCGCGTTTCTGGCCGGCCTGATGGTCTTTCCGCTCATCTTCGCGCTCGGCCTGTCCGAACAGCTGAGCGCGAGCACGATCGGCGCCTTGTTCATCGGCCTTCCGAACGCCTTCGCCGAGATGGGCGCCGTGGGCAGACCGGTGGGAATCCTCTTCTTCCTCGCGTTGATTGTCGGAGCGCTCACGTCGGCCATCTCGCTCCTCGAGGTGGTCGTCTCCGCTATCATCGACAACTGGAAGTGGCCGCGGAGGAAGGCGGCGGTGATCATGGGCATTCTGATCACGATGGCCGGGATCCCGTCGGCCCTCAGCATCGATTTCCTGGGCCTGGTGGATCAACTGGCCGCCAACCTCTTCCTTGTGGTCGGCGCGCTCTCGCTCTCGATCTTCGTAGGGTGGGTGATGCCGGATCCGATCGGAGAGGTCCGCAAGGGAGCCGAAGGGATACGATGGCTGCCGGTATGGTACGCCTTCATCCGCTTCGTCGTGCCGCCGCTGCTGTTGTTGGTCCTCTACTTCACGGTGCTCAATACATGGGAGGTAATCGCGGCTCTGATCGCCGGCTGATCAGGGCGAGCGCGGCAGCTCCCAGCGAATCGGGATGGCAGAGTCCGGAGGCGATGAGGCGGTCTCCAGGTCGGGCAGGTCGAAGTATGCCGAACCGAGCTCGTTTCCGTCCAGGTCGACCGCTCTCAGCTTCAGCGGATCCGATCCGACCCGGACGTCGATCTGAGTGGAATCACCGGCGGCCACCGTATCCAGCAGCACCTCGCCGGCACCGGCGCTCGCGTACACGATCACCGCGTACACGCGAGGGTTCACGAGCTTGAACGGGTAGGCGGGAACCCCCTCCGGGACCGTGGCGGCCGAGTCCGCTCCACCCCCCACGGCCCGGCCGCTCATCGCGGAGTCGCTCGTTTCGGGCCCCTCGCCGCAGGCAGAAAGCCCGACGACCATCAGCGAAGAGGCCAGCAGCCATGCGGCCGAAGGTCTCATGCGTCGCCTGCCTCGAGCTCGGCGCGGAAGATCTCGTTCCTCTGCCGTACGGCCCCGGCCCGCTCCACCTCCATCTCCTCGCTGATGGCGTCCCACTCCAGCTCCTCCTTCATGATCTCCGCGATGCGAGCGACTCCCGCGGCGAAATCCTCCGTCTCCAAAGCCAGGCGCGTTCGCCGGAATGCAACGTCTTCGACGTGGACCGGCATCTCCTTTCGAACCGAGTACAGGATCTCGGCCGCGATGTTCGGGCGGTCCGCTACCACGCGCTCGCACAGATCCGGCCGCTCGGCGGCAAGATCCAGCACTTCCTCGGCCTCGGTGCCGTACGCCTCTGCCATTGGAGAGAGCACTGAAGGATCGAGCCCTATCGCCTCCGCCCGTTTCTCGAGAGACCCGAGCAGGTCCTCGAAGCTCTCGAAGTCGCCTCCCGGCAGCGGTCTATCGGCCGTGGCGGAGGGTGCGGGCTCGGCGGCCCCTCCCGCGGCCAGGCTCTCGACCACGCGGTCTATGATCTCCTCGGCCATCGCTCGGTGTGACGTGAGCTTCCCGCCCGCGATCGTGACCAGACCCGGAATCTCTTCGAGGATCACATGCTCCCGGGAGACCTCGTCCTCATCCTCGCCCGCCTCGCCCGCCACGAGGGGACGAAGCCCTGCCCAGGCGCTGATCACGTCCTCCGCGGTCAACCTCGCTTCCGGAAAGAGCCGATTGGTGGAGTCCAGCAGGTAGCTGACGTCGCCTCCGGTGGGGCGGACCTCCTCGGGGGGTCCCTCGTAATCCTCATCCGTCGTCCCGATCAGCGTGAGATCGCCCCACGGCAGCACGAACATGATCCGGCCGTCCAGCGCCGACTCGAAGATGAGCGCCCGCTGGTGCCCGATGCGGTCTCGCCGGACATGGATGTGGGTGCCGCGGGTGGGCCTCAGCAGGGGCTCCCTGGAGATCCCGGCCTCGAGGGCGGTCTCATCCGACCATGGGCCCGTCGCGTTGACCACGACGCTCGCGCGGATCTCCCATTCCGAAGCCCCGCCGGCCTCGGCATCTCGAACGCGCACTCCACGCGCTCGTCCCTCCTCGACCAGGATCTCGGCCGCCAGACGGTTCGCCGCCGCCGCGCCCATCTCGACGGCGGAGCGCACCGTGGCGAGCACCAGGCGCGCATCGTCGACCTGGGCGTCGAAGTAGCGCGCGCCGCCGAGCAGGCCCTCGGGAGAGAGCGTCGGCTCCCGCCAGAGCACGTCCCCCTCGCTCAGCATCTGATGCCTCTCGATGTTCCGAAACAGGGAGAGCGCGTCGTACAGCCACATCCCGGCCGTCATCGTCAGCCGTCCGACCCGGCCCTCCCGGTAGAGGGGGAAGAGAAACTCCAGAGGGCGTACCATGTGAGGAGCGATCCGGAGAAGGGTCCGGCGCTCGCGGCTCGCCTCGAAGACCAGGTCGAGCTCGAACTGCTCGAGGTACCGGAGCCCACCATGGATGAGGCGGGATGATCGGCTACTGGTCCCCTCCCCGAAGTCCCGCGCCTCGACGAGCGCCGTGCGGAGCCCCCGGCTGGCCGCGTCGCGCGCTGCGGCCGCGCCGGTGATACCGCCGCCCATGACCACGACCTCGAACGGCTCGGCACGCAGCCGGCGGATGCACTCCGCCCGGTTCACGGCGTCAGGACGATCTTGCCGAAGGCCTCGCCGGCCTCGAGGCGCTCGTGCGCCTCGCCGATCCGCTCCAGCGGCCACACGACGTCGACCACCGGTTCCAGGGAGCCGTCGAACACCAGTCCCATCACCTCCACGAACTCGGCGTGGCTGGCCATCGTGCTCCCGATGATCTGCAGCTGCTTCCAGAAGACCAGGCGAATGTCCTGGCAGCCCTCCGCACCGGTCGTGGCGCCGTACGTGATCAGGCGGCCGTTCCGCGCGAGCGAGCGTACCGTGCTCTTCCAGGTCTTCTCGCCGACGCTGTCCAGCGCCACGTCCACCCCGCGCCGCTCGGTGAGCTTCGACACGGCGGTCGAGAGATCCTCCGTCTCACGGTCGATAACGTGGTCCGCCCCCAACGCCCGTACGGCCTCCACATGGGATCCGCTGGTCACGGCGATGACCCTGGCCTCGAGCCACCTGGCGATCTGAATGGCAGCCGTGGAGACACCGCCGGAGGCTCCGGTTACGAGAACCGTCTCCCCCGCTCTCAGCCGGGCTCTCCCGACGAGCGCCCGCCACGCGGTCTGGAAGACGAGAGGCGCGGCGGCGGCGTGCAGGGCGGGATAATCGTCGGGCAGGCGAAGGAGGTTTCCGGAGGGCACTCGCACCCGCTCGGCCAGGGCACCCGCCACGTGCTCGCCGAGGATGTGATATCGCTCGCAGAGGCTGTGCTCCGCGCGGAGGCACCACTCGCACTCCCCACACCAGAGGCCGGGATTCGCCGTGACGCGATCACCCACCCTCCAATCTTCCACGCCTCGCCCCACCTCCGAGATGGTACCGGCGAAGTCCGAGCCGCCGACGTGGGGAAGGGCCACGTTCAGACCGGGAAGGCCGCGCCGCACCCACAGGTCCAGGTGGTTGAGCGCGGCCGCCTCGACCTCTACGATCACATCGCCCGGCCCGGGCTCAGGATCGGGAAGCTCGCCAACCACGAGGACGTCGGGCCCGCCAAGAGCGTCGAAGTATGCCGCCTTCATGCCTCTGCACCCCTCACGTGGTTGTCGTGTCCGGATCTTCTCGGGTCTCTGAGTGGTACTTGAGATCGAGTCTCAACGCTACTTGAAATCCATTCTCAACGAGCGTAAATTCGGTTGTAACCGATAATAGTTATCGATTTTGGCCGATTGTCGGCCGACTTTAAAGTAGGGGCGGGTGCGGCCGTTTACGACGCTTTCACCACCCGTCAGACAGGATAGCTCGAGATGCCAGACCACCTGCTCGAGATAAACGACCTCCACGTCTCCCTCTCGGGAGAGGACACGGAGATCCTCCGCGGCGTCGACCTCACGGTCGGCAGCGGCGAGATCCACGCTCTCATGGGCCCAAACGGTTCGGGAAAGAGCACCCTCGCCAAGGTCATCGCGGGCCATCCGGCCTACGAAGTGACCCGAGGGCAGATTCTCGTCAACGGCGAGAACGTATTGGAGCTCAAGCCGGACGACCGCAGCCGGGCTGGGATCTTCATGGCCTTTCAGTATCCGGCCGAGATCCCGGGGGTGACGATCGCCAACTTCCTGCGGGCGGCGCTCAACGCCCGTCGGGACGACGAGGACGAGATCGACGTCTTCGCCTTCCATCAGCTTCTTCAGGATAAGATGGCGCTGCTGAAGGTCGATCCCGATTTCTCCTCACGCTACGTCAACGACGGATTCAGCGGGGGCGAGAAGAAGCGAAACGAGATCCTGCAGATGGCCGTCCTCGAGCCAGGGCTCGCCGTCCTCGACGAGACGGACAGCGGCCTGGACATCGACGCGCTCAAGATCGTGGCGAACGGCGTCAACACGCTGGCCGCAGAGGACGAGAAGCTCGGCGTCCTCCTGATCACGCACTACAAGCGGATCCTCCAGTACATCCTCCCCAACCGTGTCCACGTCATGCTCCGCGGCCGTGTGGTGGAGAGCGGCGGACCGGAGCTGGCGGACCACCTGGAGGAGCACGGGTACGACTGGCTGAAGGAGGAGGCCGAAGCGGTTCCCGCCGGAGGGGCGTAAGCCGCTGGATCGCACATAGCGGAGAGGAAGAGATGCCACGCAACGAGACGATCGCCGAACTAGAGCTCGACGAGTACAAATACGGCTTCGTCACGGAAGACAAGCCTGTCTTCAAGTCCCGGAAGGGCTTGGACGAGGAGATCGTGCGCCAGATCTCGGCCCACAAGGAGGAGCCGGCGTGGATGCTGGAGTTCCGGCTGAAGGCGCTGGAGATCTTCGAGTCCAAGCCGATGCCGGACTGGGGCGGTGACCTGACGAAGCTCGATCTCGACGAGATCTACTTCTACGTCCGTCCCCAGGACCGCATGGAGCACTCGTGGGACGACGTGCCCGATGAGATCAAGGAGACGTTCGAGAAGCTCGGGATCCCGGAGGCGGAGCGTAAGGTCCTGGCGGGCGTGGGCGCCCAGTACGAGTCGGAGATGGTCTACCACTCGCTCAGGGAGGAGTGGGAGCAGCAGGGGGTGATCTTCGAGTCGATCGAGGACGGGCTCAAGAAGTATCCGGATCTATTCAAGGAGTACTTCTCGACGGTCATCCCGACCGCCGACAACAAGTTCTCCGCCCTGAACTCGGCCGTCTGGTCCGGCGGCTCCTTCGTGTACATCCCCAAGGGCGTGAAGGTCGATATCCCGCTTCAGGCCTACTTCCGCGTGAATTCCGAGCAGATGGGGCAGTTCGAGCGTACGCTGATCATCGCCGACGAGGGGTCCGAGGCCCACTACATCGAGGGGTGCACGGCGCCGGTCTACACGACCGACTCCTTCCACTCCGGCGTGATCGAGATCATCGTCAAGCCGAACGCCAGGTTCCGGTACACGACGATCCAGAACTGGTCGAACAACATGTACAACCTCGTCACGCAGCGAGCGCTCGTCCAGGAGGGGGCGTACATGGAGTGGCTGGACGGAAACCTCGGCTCGAAGCTGACGATGAAGTACCCGTCCTGCTTCCTCGTCGGCGAGGGAGCGCACGGGCAGATCCTGTCGATCGCCTACGCGAGCGACGGTCAGCACCAGGACACGGGCGGGAAGGTGGTCCACGTCGCGCCCCACACGACCTCGCAAATCACCTCGAAGTCGATCTCCAAGGGCAACGGGCGCGCGTCCTACCGAGGCCTGCTCAAGGTGTACAAGGGCGCGACCGGCGCGAAGTCGAACGTGGAGTGCGACGCGCTCCTGCTGAGCGATACGTCGCGGACGGACACGTACCCGTATATCGAGATTGACGAGGAGACGGCGTCGATCGGCCACGAGGCGACCGTGTCGAAGGTGGGCGACGAGCAGCTGTTCTACCTCACCAGCCGCGGCCTCTCCCAGGAGCAGGCGATGACCATGGTCGTGCGCGGCTTCATCGAGCCGATCGCCAAGCAGCTCCCGCTCGAGTACGCGATCGAGCTGAATCGGCTGGTCGAACTCGAAATGGAGGGCAGCGTAGGGTGAACGTAGACGCGACCACGGGTGGAGCCGTGAGGCCGGCTGCCCCGGAAAGCGCCCTTGCCGCCATCACCGGGCTGAACGAGCCGGAGACGCTCAGGTATGCCCGGCAGCAAGCGTGGGAGCGCTTCCAGGAACTGCCCATGCCGACCAGAAAGTCGGAGGAGTGGCGGTACACCGACCTCTCGAGCCTCCGTCTCGAGGAGTACGAGCCCGCCATTCCCGGCCTCAACGGCGATCGACCGGAGGGCTTGGAGCCCGGCGGGCTGGATGAACTGGAGGGCGTCCCCGAGCCGGTGCGTGAGGTTCTGGCCCGCTCAGGGGAGCGAAGCGCCGTCTGGGTTCAGGTGGACGGCGTCACCGTCTACCACCGGCTCGATGACGATCTGGCCGAGCGTGGCGTCGTCTTCGCGCCAATCTCGGAAGTGGCGCGCGAGCGGCCCGAGCTGCTGGAGAAGTACCTGTTCACGAGCCCCATACCGGAGATGGAGGAGAAGCTCTGGGCGGCGCACGTGGCGCTGCT
>JAUVMT010000056.1 GCA_030600085.1 Gemmatimonadales bacterium
GCGCGAATTCGCCTTGCTGGCAGGTCTTGAATTTGCACTCCTGAAGGTGGGCCTCACGCTCTCCGTGACCTTCTCGAGGGCCGGTCACGAGGAGTGCGCGCGGCCGTGACTCCAAGACCGGAACCTTCAAACCCTGTAACGGCATGCGGTTACAGGATCGTCGGCCAGCCGGTAAGGGTCGAGGCGGCGCTGGAGGGCCTTCGCATGGGCGGGATCATGGAGATCTCGACCTGATACTTTTTTTTGTGACACGGGTCGCTCGAGGTGGTAAATGAGCGAGAGACGAGTCCAGGAGCCCGAGTCGATGGACCGGCTCATGGAGCTGCAGTCCCGACTACGTGAGCTTACCGAGGCCAAGAAGGCCAAGTGGCGAGAACTCGGAAGACCGCTTCCCGATAGCGTCTCCGCCGAGTCCTCGGATCCGACGCAGCCGGACGCTGGACAAACCGGGCAAAACGGAGGTTCTCGTCCCGCCGAGTCCTCGGCGCCCGTCGCCGCATCTCCGTCCGGGCTTGATGCGTTTGCGACGCCTGTGGCGGCGTCCGCGATCGCCGGTGAGAAGACGGAGGTGGCCGTCGACGCTGCTTCCGGCCCGACAGACAAGCGCTTCGCCAGGAGGCGGGATGCCACCGCGGAGTGGGCCCGGGAGGCGAAGCAGAAGGTCAGAGAAGCGCGCCAGTTGGCAGGTGCGTTCTGGCGCCAGGCCGTCGGGCAGGTCCGCGACCTGACCGGCGGGCTTGGAGTTCGCCAGGGCAAGCCGAGACCGCGACCGGGTGATCCGGTCACGGCTGAGGAGCTGATCGACGACCGAAGTCTGGGGGCTCGCCTGCTGGGCGCCGCGGTCTTTTTCGTGGGCCTCGTCGCGATCGGCGCCGTGGCCCTCGTCCAGCTCGGGAAGCTCGAGATCCCTTGGCTGGAGGACAACGCGCTTCCGGCCGCGACGGCGACCACCGGGGCCGGGATCGATGCCGCAAGCGAAGCCTCGCTCACGGTCCAGCCACCAGGGGTGCAGGATTCCGACGTCGTTCTGGAGCCCGACGTGGAAAGCTCGGAGACCGGATCGGTCGTGGACGTCGAGCCGGCTAACTCGGAAGGCCCCTCTTCGAACCTCGAGCCCGAGCCGTCGAGCGGGGCTGTGGGGAGCGAAGCGGGTGCGAGCGAGACCGTCGCGCGGGAGGTGCTCGAGTTCACACGCCTTCAGGGAGAGCTCGCGTTCCTCATCGGAGAGTACGAGATCGTGAGGGCCGCATTCGAGAGCGGCGAAGCCGGTTGCGAGAAGCTGAGCACGTATTACTCGAGCATCGACAGCGCGCACCTGCTCATGTCACGCGTCGTCGCACGCTGGCGTGAGGTGCCGTACCGTCAGGTGAAGGCGTACGAGGAGATTTCGGGGCTGGTCGACGGTATGCTCCGGCACTACGCGGCGAGCGCCTGCGGACTCGATCCCAGCGAGCTCCCTGGAGCGGAGTAGACTCGATCGCGTGGCGGGCTCTTGCTGCCCGCCCGCCAGGAGCACGCCTCGGGAGGGCTACTCTCCTTCCTCGTCGCCCTCGCGAACGATCATGATGTGGGAGAACAGCTCCCCCGAGTTCATCACCCAGGGCATACCGCCCTGGCGCTCCGTCGGGAGGCCCATCGCCTCGGCGGTCTGGTAGGGTGTGAAGATGATCCGAAGTTGGCTGACCTCGCCGCTCGCCTGCCCGGTGGCTGGATCGTAGCTGCCCGCCGGCCCGTTGATCACGTGAAGCACGGCCGGTTGCTCGGGTAGCACGACTTCGCCGGCCTTGACTTCCTCCTCGAGGCGCCGGTCTCTCTCCACCTCCTCCAGGTTCTCCTCACGCAGCTCTCGGCTGCGCGAGAGCAGGGAATGAAGCGACTCGGGGTAGCACACGGCCCTGAATCGCTCGTCGCCGGGTTCGTCCGCGATACAGATCATGCCGTTGGTGCCTTCGCGAAGATCGGTGCGCTCGCCCGACTCGTTCCACCCGATCACCCTGGCGTCGGCCCGCATCTCATCAGGCAGCGGGAGGGTGGCTGCCGCGACCTGTACGTCCGCGGTCGGTGCCTGCGCGAGCGCGGGCGGACCCACGAACGAAATCAGGACGATGAGCGAGGCGAACAACGTCGGAACGCGCTGGATGGGGCGCATGTGGACCTCCGGGCGTCTGGGGGCTTCGTTCTTCCCGCGTCATCGCGGGGGGTGGCCGGAGGATGAGGCCGGCGCCGCCCGTTCGCAACGCGCAATCGACCTCGCCAGCAAGCTGACGGACACGGATCCGACGCCGCTCAGTTGCGACTGAATCAGTTGCGACTGAAGACGGCTCCGTGCGGAGCGGCCGGCCCAGTGTCTCCGTGAGGCCAGCTGGCGCGACGCAGGTCCACCCCGGGACGCCCGGCCAGCCGCTCTCGGAAGCTCTCCTCCAGCTCCAGCTCGCCCGTCTCATGGTTCAGCCGCGCGAGCAACACCCGGCCGGCCAGCCCTGCGTACCCCGTGATCACGATCCGTCCGCCGCCCGGCTCCAGGCTGATCCAGTGCGGCACGTCGTCGCGCTCGAGCGTCAGTCGGGCGACCTCCACCGGCCGGTTCGGATCGGTGATGTCCAGGGTCACGAGGGCGTGCTCGGCCGGAACCGTATGAATCCAGAACCGCTCTGTCACGACGGGGAGCGCGCAGTACGTGCCCTCCAGCTGCGGGAACGCGTACACGAGCTCCGCCGTTGGTTCCTCCTCCAGGCTGGCGAGCTTATAGAGGCCGCAGGAGAACGTGGAGACGAGCACCGTCTGCCCGTCGGCGAGCAGCCTGGGCTCGGCCGTGCCCAGGTGCTCGGATCCCAGAGGGCCGGGCTCCAGAACGACCGTGCTTCGCAGGGAGAGATCCGAGAGCCGCCAAACCTGCACTGCCGGATTGAGTACGCCGGCCATGTCCGTGCTGGTGGTTACGACGCGGTCGAGCTCGGGGACGGCGCAGAGGCTGTAGGGTCGGATCGTGGGATCCAACTCAGGGACGGCGGCGCTTCCCGACCGGATCGGGACGCCGGACGGATCCAGCTCGACCAGGCCTCCCGTCTCCACGGAGCCGCCGCCCGGCCGAGACCGTCTCTGAAAGGTCGCGAGGATGTTCCCGTTCGGGAGGCGCTCGAAGCTGTGCGGATGGTGGTACTCGCCGGCTCCCGCGAAGTAGCCCGCCAGTGAGGGAGCCTCGGATTCGTTGAAGTCGATCAGGAAGGTCAGGCCCGCGTCGAACGCGTTGGCGAGAAGGATCCCGCTCTCGGGCATCACGTGTTCGGTGTGGTGCGCCCGGCCGCCGAAACCGACGGCGAGGGTCGTGATCACCTCCGCATAGGTTGGGGAGTCGCGCCGCACATCGATGACGGCCATGAAATCGCTCTCCGACCCATCGTCGTCCGCGGCCCACACGTACAGGTAACTCGCCGGATCGCCCGTGTCGCCGGCGGAGCCCTCGCCGCCTCCCGATCTCTCGCCCGGTCCGTCGGCTCGGCTGCAGCTCGTCGAGATGAGCAGTGCGATCCACAGCGTCTGCGCCAAGGGCTGTCGCACGAGGTGGATTCCGCCGGACATCCAACGGCCGCTCATCCGCCGCTCCGCGTCTCCTGTTACCGGGTGTCTTCGGAGGTCGTCAAGAAGACAGCGTCATCTCCCACGAGGTAACGCGCAACTCGGATCGAACCCGAAGCGTTCTGTGTACACGAAGCCAACATAACGCGCCGGATTTCGACAGGGCCTTAGAAGGACATAGAGAAGGACATAGAGGATGAAGCCAACGACCCGACTTGCATACCTTTTCGTCGCTCTGGCGGCGCTGAGCGTTTCGGCCGCTGTTCCCGACGTGCTGGGGCAAGCCCCGCCCGACTCGCTGCAGCCAGCGGCCGGTTCGGTTCCGGCCGGCGAGGGGCAGGCAGAGGAGGCCGCGGAAGCTGGAGAGGAGTTGGCCGCCGACGGAGTATTCCGGCCCATCGACGCACCCTCCCCCGGGGAGTTCCGAACGGCTACCGGCGCTCCGAACGTCTCCTACTGGCAGCAGGAGGTGAGTTACGAGATCAAGGTGGCGTTGGATCCGGAGAACCACCGGATCACCGGCAGCGAGAAGGTCACGTACACGAACAACAGTCCGGACTCGCTCTCATCGATCTGGCTCCAGCTCGACCAGAACCTTTTCCGACCAGACAGCCGCGGAGCGGAAAGGGCGGCGCGGATGGAAGAGGAGGCTGGTGACGTCCGATTCCAGGGGATGTTCGAGGGCGGCGGCTACGACATCGAGCGGGTCGCCGTCGTTCGAGACGACGTTCCGCTCGAGGTCCCGTACGAGATCGACGGCACGATGATGGAGATCCAGCTCGACCGGCCGGTTCAGCCCGTGGGCGGAGAGCTGGAAATCGAGGTGGATTTCTCGTTCACCATGCCTGAGTCGGGTGCCGACCGGATGGGTCGCCTCAAGGTGAAAAAGGGTACGGTTTACGAGCTCGCCCAGTGGTATCCGAGAGTGTTCGTCTACGACGATGTCACCGGCTGGAACGCGATGCCCTATCTCGGGCAGGGAGAGTTCTACCTTGAGTTCGGCGATTTCGACGTCGAGATCACGGTTCCGCGCGACTTCGTCGTCGCCGCCACCGGTGAGCTGCAGAACCCGGAGGAGGTTCTGACGGCCGACCAGCGACAAAGGCTGGAGCTGGCAAGCAGGAGCTCCGTGTCCGTTCCGATCGTCGAGAAGGACCACGTGGGCAAGGAAGAGTATCGGCCGATCGGGACGGGCCCTCTCACCTGGAAGTTCCGCGCCGAAGACGTGCGTGACTTCGCCTGGGCCGGCTCACGAGCGTTCATCTGGGATGCCGGCAGCTGGGACGGGATCCTCGCGATGTCGTTCTATCCGGAAGAGGGTCTCGGGGCCGGTGGGCGGCGCGGCCCTCCGGTACCGGGATGGGAGATGTCGACGGAATACGTCCTCCACGCGCTTGAGTTCTACTCCCAGTGGTACAGGTATCCGTATCCGGTGGCGATCAACGTGGCGGGGACGGCGCTGGGGATGGAGTACCCGATGATCGTCTTCTGCTCGGTCGAGGCTCGCGGGCTCGGGCTGTTTCTCGTCACGGATCACGAGATCGCCCACACCTGGTTTCCGATGCTGGTCGGATCAGATGAGCGTCGCTACGCGTGGATGGATGAAGGGTTCGACACCTTCATGAACCACTACTCGCTGACCGACTACGGGGGCGCCGATGCGTGGCCGGCCGATCCCGTGCTACCGAGAAACAGCGCGAGGCTCACCCGATCCGAGGATCTCGCCGAGCCGATCATGACGGCGCCCGATGATCTGAGCGAAGACCAACTCGGTTTCCTCGGATACACGAAGCCAGGGATGGTGCTTTATCTGTTGCGTGAGTACGTGCTGGGCCCTGACGTCTTCGACGCAGCGTTCACGGCGTACATCGAGCGCTGGGCCTACAAGCATCCTCAGCCCGCCGACTTCTTCCGGACGATGGCGGACGTATCCGGCGAAGACCTCGATTGGTATTGGAACTCATGGCTTTACGGCAACGGCTACCTGGATCAGGCGGTCACGGATGTCACCCGTCAGGACGGGAACAGCACCGTCACCATCCGGAATCGCGGCGACGCCGTGATGCCCATGGAGGTCCGTTTCGTATTTCGTGACGGGACCGACGAATGCCGCAGGCTGCCGGTGGCCATCTGGCGCGACAGCGACACGTACACGGTGGAGTTCGATGGGAAGAACGTGCGGACGGTTCACGTCGATCCACGCGGCATGCTGCCCGACGCAAACCGCAGCAACAACGTGCACGGCAGAGGTGTGGTGACGCGCGTGGCGGAGTGCTGAGGAAGCGCGAGTCGCTCTCGTGGCCCGAATCGATCCGAATGGATGCCAGTCGGCCGCCTGGTACAAGGATGACCGTTACGAAAATTTGAAAAAACACTCATTGCCCCGCTACGGGGGTTGCACAACAAAAAGATTTTTTCTATCATTGGGCGTGCTCAAGGAGGAGGCACCGGCGAGCCGGATCGCCGCACCCTCTGGCACAAGCATCGGTCGCCCGACTGGCGATAAACCGAAGGGCTTCGGCCCGGAAAACTGACGCCGAACCGCGGATCGGGTGAAGCTGGTACCAGACCGGTGTGGTCTCGAAAGAGAAGCGCAATCGACCGAGACTGAATTGCCAGGAGGTAGATGGGTTTACTCGAAAGGGTAAGTTAATCGTCCTCTCAGCCCCCGACACTCTTCGGAGTGCACGGGGGCTGAGTACATCTAGGTACATCCGGGCTCCCAGTTACATCGTTTCATCCAGACTCCGCGCCAATAGGCAAGATGCTCATCTTCAGCCTATCCCGGTGCTCCTTGCTATCCTTTAGTCCGACCGTCCGCAGATGCGGCGGGATCCGTCAGCTTCCTCAGCATGCGTCTTCGAGCCTGGCTGCCCTCTGCCGTGAGCCTGGCTGCCCGTGGTGTCAGATGCGCGAACTCACTGCGCCCGGACTTGGTCAACGAGCTATCGGCCTCCTGATTATGTAGTTTTTTGGAAAACCACGGTCTCTATGATTGTGGACAACGTGTGGATAAAAGCCAGCAAATCCTTGTCGCACTAGATCAGAAGAGGTCCGACTTCGGCTGTCGAGTTATCCCCGCCCGTGTGGATTGCGTCCGTCGACGAGTGAGTCGAGCGTTCTCGAGGGAACCAGGGCGGCGCTGGGCTCATTAAGATCGTCGGCGAGCTTTGGGGAGCGATGACGAAGGCACCGGCCAGCGGACGGTGATCGTGGAGTCGAGCGGGCTCGGGTTGACTGCGGGTCTCCCGACTACTACCGTAGTATGTCCTGCCTGAACGCCCAACCGTCCTTTTGTCAGCCGCTGTAATCAACACTGAAACGCTGTACATCACGGTAGTATCACGTGATAGCGTGAGGCAAATGGCAGAATGGTGGGGGCAACATCAGGTAGGCGGGGAAGAGCCAGCGCCGCCGGAAGGCTCGGACAACGGCGTCGAGCGCTCACTCCCAGCCATCCAAAAGCCGGTCGCCAACTCGGTCCTCTGGACACCCAAGGCCTGGGACTCGGCCGAGCGCCCTGAAGCCCGCGACATCGACCTTTTTGTCGGGCAAGCGGTGCTGAGGGAAATCGCGAAGCATCTCTCGGCGCCTGGCGGCCGCGAGGGGTACGGCATGTTCTCGGGCCGGCTCGCCCGCTGCCCCGAGTCGGACACGTCATATCTGTCGATCGAGGAGGCGCACCCGGCCCCTCACTCGATGCCGGAGAGCGAAGATCCCGCCGACCTTGCCCGGTTCAAGGAGTTTTGGCTCTCGCTCAGCATGAAGGTGAGCACGCACGAGCGCACGCTCGTCGGGTGGTATCACGCCCACCCCAGATTGGGGATCTCCTTCTCGAAGAGCGACGAGCGGATTCACTTGGCCCATTTTCCGAACCGCTGGCAATGCGCGCTCGTGCTCACCTCGCAGGCGGCCGGCCGGGAGGCGGGCTTCTTCCAGCGAGATTCCCGAACCGGTGCTTTCCGCAGCACGCAGGCTGCTTTTTACGAAGTCCTTCCAGTGCGGAAACTGAACGGCGGGCGAGCCAAGTCGTGGATCAGCTGGTCCAACTACAAGCCGGACCGCGCGGTCAAGAACTCCGGGCGCGGTTTGCGGGAGGCGGCGTTCGCGTTCGTGACCGACGCCTCCGAAACCGCCGCCGTGTCGGATCCGGAAGCGCTCCCGGGCAATGGGACGACTGGAAACAAGGGACGGGCAAACGGGGATGACGCTAGCGCGGAGACAGGGGGGGCGCCCGCCCCGTCCGTTCTGCTGCCCCACTTCATCAAGGCCAGGAATGCGCAGCGACGTCGCAGACGAATCCGTCGGCTGGCGGCGGCCGCCGGCATCCTCGCGGTCGCGGCCGGCGGACTGACCGCAGCATCGGCCAGGGGTCGCGTCGACCTGGCGACGATGGTAGTAGATGCCCGCCTGCAGACGAGAGCTTTGGCCAGGGCGCTGGCCGAGACCCTCATCCCAACGAGTCAGACAACCGCGGACGGGCAGGCCGGGGCGGTCCCGATGGCGCGCGGGCAAGGCCCCGGAGCTCCGTCCGCGGATTCAGACATGGGTTTCGCGAGCCCGCCCGGCGACGCTCGCCGGGTCCTCCTGGCGCACATCCAGGAGTACGAGCGGCTCCGCACGGCGGCGGCCTACGAGGGTGAAACTGCGGCTTGTGAGCCGCTGACAACGGCCTTCAGGCGAGTCGAGGCTGCAGCCGAGACCCTGATGGCCGGCCCCGACTGGCCCGCCATCGGGGCCGCCGAAGGCGAGAGACTCGTGGCAGCGATCGAAGAGGTCCGGCGCGACCACGACGCGAGCGGCTGCCCTTCATCCGACTGAGCGAGGCATCCGACTGAGCCGGGCATCCGCTCGAGTCGTGGCGAGCCCCCGGAGGCGGTCCGCCACGCAGCCGACCCCATCCTGCCTCCACACGTCATGACGATCAGCGACCCGCTTCGCGGGTAGTGAGCCCCATAGGAACCCGCCTATCGCCGTACCAAGCGAGATCGGATGCACGACCACGACAACGATAAGAAGATCGGGAACGCGAGCCTGCGCGCCGTCCCGATCATCATTCTAGGAGCGATCAGCCTCTCCGGATGCGCGAGCGGAGGTAGTCAACAGGAGGCCGAGCCCGGGACCGTCGCATCCGGCGAAGCTCCTTCGGATGAGAAGGGTCGCTACTTCATCTTCTCGGGCGAGTTCGATCAGGTCTTGCTGGCGACCAGGTCCGCCGTGCTGCACGAAGGTTATGACATTCGCGGCGACTACAGCGTGGTCGATGGAGGTCAGCACGTAATCCACGCAAACAAGTTCCCGACTCCTTTCGACGCGGGCACGATTCTCCGGGTGGAGGTCGAACGGCCTGAGCAATCCGGCCGAGAGGGCCCACGCACCGTGGTTCGCGTCTTTACGACGCGGCGGATCATGTCGAATCTCGAGGTCGGCGGCGATGCGTCGGAGTCGATCTTCCGGCGCATTCACTCGCTTCTCCGGCAGAGCTGACAGGGCCTCGAGCGTATCGCGGCCGGGAAAACTCATGAGCTGAGACCGGAGGAGCCACGTGACGAACGCCTCGGATGGCGCCGTGAGAGGTCTGCTGAGACTCGAAGGCCTGGGCTTGCTTCTGCTGACCGCCCATCTCTACGGATACCGGGACCAGGGCTGGTTGCTCTGGATCTTCCTCTTCCTGGCTCCGGACCTGTCCTTGCTCGGCTACCTGGGTGGGCAGCGTCTGGGCTCACGGCTCTACAACGCCGTTCACACCTACGTCGCTCCGATGGTGCTGGCGGGCGTCGGCGCGCTCGCCTTTCGGCCGCTCTTGGTTTCCCTCTCGCTCATCTGGGGGGCACACATCGGGCTGGATCGGGCCCTGGGTCTCGGCCTCAAGCTGCCCGGCGGCTTCGCTCACACGCACCTGGGCACGGTGTCCTGGCCGAAGGGTTGACGCCTACTCGGGCACGAAGATCCGGAACGGAACGACGGCGACCTCGTCGACCGCCGGGCCGCCGCGAAGGAAGCTCAGGATGATCTCCGGGATGCGCCGTGAGCTCAGCAGCAGATCGTCGCTGTGCCCGGCGCCCTCCAGGACGAGATGGCCGCTGTTCCGAAAGCCGCCTCGTACCTCATCCGCGTTCGAGGCGGGCGTGCGTCCATCCAGCGTTCCGCTGATGAACTGAACGGGGATGCCCGACCGGACAGGTGCCCAGAAGGCTTCGCCGGGAGCCGCGTGAGGCCACGCGTCGCAGATGTAGGGCTGGGGGAAGTCCACCGCGTCTCCGAGCAGGGTTTCCTCGGCCTCTCTCCGGATCCGGTCCAGCCGTTCGGCCGGCGCGCCTGACGCACAGTCCATGGCGAAGGTCATCGCCAGCATGCTCCGTGACCGGCTGCTCGCGATGAACGGTGCGATCGAGGCGTAGTCTCCCGCCTCCAGACGCTCGTAAATCGAGGGAAGCTGCCTGAGGATCTGACTGTTGCCGATCGAACCGGCGGTGAGCCACTGGATGTCGAACTTGCCGATCGTCAACGGGATCGGCTGGCCCGTGGATGGATCCTGTCCGTCCACGGTCACGGCGGCGCGCTCGAGGCTGTCCAGCACGACAGTCACCGAGCCGAGGAAGTCGGGGTATCGAGCGCTGGCGACCGTGTCGGCCCGCACGAGGCTATCCACGCGTACCAGCACCTTCTGGATGCTGCTCGGGAGCTTGAGGGTCTGGGTGGGTCCCTCGACGCCGGCGAGCACTGCGCGATACACGCCGGCAGGGTGCCTCCTGATCACCGAGAGCGCGAGGTGGGTTCCGTAGCTGATGCCCAGCAGGCTAACCTGCTCCGCTCCCAGGGCCTGCCGAAGATCATCCACGTCGTCCGCGTTCTCGATCGTGTTGTAGGCGGTCAGGTCGATACCTAATCCGCGCCAGTAGTCGGCGCAGATTCGAGCCCACTCAAGCGTCGTCTGCAGGAGGGTCTCTCGCGTGAGCGCCTGCTCGAGCGGATAGACCCACGGATCCTGACAGGTCAGATAGGGGATCGATCCGCGTGTGCCGCGCTGGGCGAGCGCGATGACGTCCCCAGCCTCGCGAAGCGCCATGAAGAGCGGGAAGCGAGGTCCCCGCGCCGCGTCGATGCCGGAGCCTCCAGGCCCACCGGCCAGATAGACGATCGGCGGTCCGGCGTCTGACGATGTGCTGGGGAAGCGGACGAAGCCGAGACGGATCATGCGGTCGTTCTGTTCCGA
>JAUVMT010000188.1 GCA_030600085.1 Gemmatimonadales bacterium
GCTGGTTCGACGGCCCGTAGCCATTCTGTTCACACGGCAGGTATGACGCCGAGAGGAGGGAACGATGGAGATATCGAGCAGTCTGCTGGTCGCCGTCATGTTCATCATCATCCTGAGCATGGGGATCGGCCACATCCTGGTCTCAGCGGCTGCGATGGTCGATCGACGGGTCGCGCGGCGGATCGACGCCCTACACGTGAACTGGATGCTCATCCTGCTGCTGATCTATTTCAACTTCTTCTGGCACACCCTCGACCTCCTTGCCACCGAGGAATGGGTTTTTGCGAGCTTCCTGTACATCATGGCCGGCGCGATCCTCATCTATTTCGCGACATGCGTCCTGCTGCCCGAGATGCCGGCGGACGAATCCCCGGACTTGCGGGCCCTCTACTTCGATGTGAGTCGCCAGTTCTTCTTGATGTTGGCACTCCTGCAGGTGTGGATCATCGGGGTCGACGTGCTCCTCGGGGCGGGCTTCACATCAGGGGGAATCGTTAACCTGGCGACCCTGCTGTTGGCGCTGCTCCTCGCGAGCTCCCAGAAAGTCACGGTCCATGCAGGTGGAACGGTGGTCGCGTGGGTGCTCTTCCTCGGGTCTACAGGCTTGCGCAGCCTTGGCATGATTTGAGTCGAGCGCTCGGTCCGGGAGCGTCACGTCTCAGGGCGGATGCCGCGACGCGGTGGTGCGCTCCGACGACCCTCAAGCTCTCGGACCGTGCCCGAGCTCCCCGACGGTGTACAGCCACCAGGTCCAGTGCGCCTTGATGTGCCGGAAGGTGAGGAGGAGCGCGATGACCGCGGCGACGACCGAAGCCCAGGTCACCCAGGGCGCGTAACCGAACCGCCAGAACAAGAGACCGAAGGCGCCGAGGCCGGTCAGGCCGCTGACCGTGTAGCCGAGGATGATCGGTCCCCCGTAATGAGCCCCGTGCTGGCCCTCCAGATCCAGCCCACATTCAGGACATCGCTGATGCAGGGCGTATCTTCCTCGGAACAGCGGCCCCTCGCCGCAAGCGGGGCAGCGATGCCGGAAAGTCGTGCGGAGCATACCGCCAACGTCAGCTTGCATGGGCGGAAGCCGTTATCGTCGCTCTTCGATCATCGCTCACGGTACCATATGTGGAACCACTCTGGTACCTCATGCGGTACCATCTCGGCTGCCCGAAGGCCGACGGTCTCCGAAGAGGAAACTGAGGATGGAGGGCAATAAAGGAAGGGTGGTCTGAGAGATGACGATGGCAGAGACGAAGGCGAGCAGCGTAGCTATCCTAGGTGGCGGCAACCTCGGCCAGGCGCTGGCCAGGGGGTGGGTGGCGTCCTGGAAGTGCGATCCGGGGCAGATCACCATCACGAGGCGGCACGCCGCGGCGCTCGAGCCGCTCGCCGAACAGGGCTTTGCCGTCACGACCGACAACGTCGAGGCGGTAAGAGGAGCCGACACGATTCTCGTGGCCGTTCAGCCGCAGCAGCTGGTAGCTCTCCTGGAGGAGATCAGCGATGTCCTCGAACCCGACCGCCATGTCCTGATCTCGGTGGTCTCCGATGTGAGTATCGCGGACATCCGCGAACACCTCGGCGCGTCCGTCCCGGTCGCCAGGGCGATGCCGAACACCGCGATCGGCATCTGCGAGTCGATGACCTGTCTCGCAGGCGACGCCGGCTCCGAGGCGCTGGACCAGGCGGCCTCGCTCTTCGAGGCGGTGGGGAAGACACTCGTGATCGACGAGGAGCTGATGACGAGCGCCACCGTGACCTGTGCCTGCGGCATCGCTTTCTTTCTCCGCTCGATTCGGGCGGCCTCGCAGGGCGGGATCGAGATCGGCTTTCACCCGGAAGAGGCGATGCTGCTGGCCGCGCAGACCGCCAAGGGGGCCGCCTCGCTCCTCCTGAACGCCGAGAGCCACCCCGAGGCGGAGATCGATCGCGTGACCACGCCCCGCGGCTGCACGATCGCCGGCCTCAACGAGATGGAGCACCAGGGCTTCAGCTCGGCGATGATCAAGGGCATCCTGGTCTCGGCCAAGAAGGCAGCCGGGCTCTTCGAAGAGACGTGAGCAGAAGCGGCGGCCAAAGGAGCGCCTGCTAGCGACGCGCCGACTAGAGGCCGAAGCGCTTCGCCACGGCCTCTAGGTCGGGCGGGACGGGCTCCGGACGCTCGACCGTACGACTGGCAGCGGGGACGTCCTTGAGACCGGTGCCGGTGATCAGGAGGACGATCCGCTCGTCGCGCCCTACCAGGCCGTCCTCCAGGGCCCGGTGGAGTCCGGCCAGCGCCGCCGCACCGGCGGGCTCCGCGAACACGCCGGTGTGACGAGCCAGGAACGGGATGGCTTCGAGGATCTCGTCATCCGACACGGCCACCGCGCCACCTTCCGATTCCCGGATGCGCTTCAGACACAGGATCGCGTTCCGAGGTGTCGCTACCGTCAGGCTGTCGGCCACGCTGGCCGCGTCCGGCACCGGCGTGACGCTCTCCGCTCCGTCTCGATACGCGGTGACGATCCCGGCCGACCCCTCGGGTTGGACCGCGACCAGGCGCGGCATGCGGGCGAGGAGCCCGCCCCGCACCAGGTCCTCGAACCCCTTCGCGGCGCCGGCCAGGATCGCACCATCGCCGGTCGGCACGAAGACGACGTCCGGAGGCTCGGACGACATGGCGAAGGCGACCTCGAGCGCGGCGGTCTTCTTGCCCTCGATCGTGAACGGGTTGAGGGCCGTGTTGCGGTTGTACCAGCCGAAGGCGTCGCAGGCCGCCAGACAGAGGTCGAAGGCGTCATCGTAGCTTCCCTGCACTCGAACCACGTCCGCCCCGTAACAGAGGAGCTGCACCAGCTTGGCCTCCGGCGCGGACGCCGGAACGAAGACCACCGCTCGGACGCCGGAGGCGGCTCCAACGGCGGCGAGCGCGGCGGCGGCGTTGCCGGTGGAAGCCGTGGCGACCGTGTCGAAGCCGTACTCCTTGGCCTTCGCGACGACAAGGAGGGAGGCACGGTCCTTCGTGGACCCGCTCGGATTCCGCGTATCATCCTTGATCCAGAGCCGGGGCAGGTCCAGAGCCTCCCGCAGGCGGGGAGCCGGCAGCAGCGGCGTGCCGCCGACATCCAGGGGGGCTACCGCTGAGGGATCCGAGAACGGGAGGAAAGCCTCGAGGAAGTCGGTGTCGGAGGGCCGAGCCTTCGGCCACTCCGCCGGGAGCTCGTCCAGCCTGACCTCGAGCACCCCGCGCGTCGGTCCGCCGGGTGTCTGAAGGGTGGCGCACGCCTCGCAGACCAGGAGTGCCGGGTTCTCGGAGTACTCGCGGTCGCACTCGCAGCAGCGGAGCCGGAAGCTGCTCATCGCCCGCTGCGGGCTGGACGCACGTAGTTCACATCACCAGCGCCATGAGAGCCTTCTGAACGTGCAGCCGGTTCTCGGCCTCGTCGTACACGGCCGAGTGGGGGCCGTCGATCACCTCGTCCGTGACCTCTCGGCCGCGGTCCGCCGGCAGCGGATGCATGTAGATCAGGTGTTCCTTGCCGAGGGCGACTCGCTCGGCGTCGCAGCGCCAATCGGGGTACTCCTCGATCAGGCGAAGTCCCTCCGCCTCATCCCGGGTGTGGACGAGGGGCCCCCAGGACTTGGGAACCACCACGTCCGCGTCCTCGAAAGCCTCCTCGAACGTATGTGTGATCCGGAAGCGGGTTCCGGCGGCTTCCGCGTTCGCTTTCGCCTGCTCCTCGATCTCCGGCATCAGGCGAAATTCAGGCGGGTAGGCCAGCGTCACGTCGAGGCCGAAGCGCGGCATCATCAGAACCAGGCTTTGCGGCACCGAGATCGGCCTCACGTAGTTGGGAGCGCTCGTCCAAGCGACCCCGATCTTTAGACCTCTCGTGTCCGCGAACCGCTCCCGGATCGTCATGTAGTCAGCCAGGATCTGGCAGGGATGGTACAGGTCGTCCTGCATGCTGAGGACCGGGATTCCGGCCTCCTTCTCGACTTCTCGGATGTACGCGTTACCCACGCCGTACGTGCAGTGCCGGATGGCGATTCCGTCTCCGTACCTCGAGAGCACGTTGGCCGTGTCCTTGGCGTTCTCTCCGTGGCTGATCTGCATCCGGTCCGGTGAGAGATAGATGCCGTGCCCACCCAGTTGGGTGATCCCGGTCTCGAAGGAGTTGCGCGTTCTCGTCGAGGGATCGAAGAAGATCATGTACAGCGTCTTGTCCGGGAGAAGGGGCGTCCGTTCGCCCGCCTTCCTGGCCCTCTTGAGCTGCTCGGCGAGAATGAAGAGCGTCTCGAGCTCCTCGAGCGTCCAGTCCTGCGTCGAGATGAAGTCACGGCCCTTCAGATCGGGCGGGATGACGATCGAGTCTCTCACTGGGAGAGCTCCTCCTCGAGGGAGGCCAGGAAGGCCGGGATCAAGCTGTACACGGCGGTCGCCCGCACCAGATCCCCGACCGCCACCCATTCGCCGGTCGTGTGAGAGAGCTCCTCCAGGCCGGGCGCGAAGCCGACCGTCGGGATGCCGTGCCGACCCATCGTCGCCACGCCGTTCGTCGAGAAGGACCACCGGGAGATGGTCGGGGGTGAGCCCATCACCGCCTCCACGGCGTCCGCCGCGCTGCGGACTAGCGGGTGCCCCTCCGGAAGCACCCAGCTCGGAAAGAATTTCTCCTGGCGAGCACGCTCTCCACGCCAGCTCACCTCGTCGTATGCGAGAAGTTCGACCTCCGCATCGCCGAGATGGGGAAGTGAGCGTAGCTCGTCCAGAGCCGCATCGGCTGACTCGCCGGTGGTGAGGCGGCGATCGATGTTGATTCGCGCGCTGTCCGGCACCGCGTTCAGCGACACAGTGGTGCACTCGATGTTCGAGACGACGACCGTTCCCTTGCCGAGGAAATCGTCGGAAGGGAGGCGGTCGTTCAGCGCTTCGATGTCGGAGACAATCGGTGCCAGCTTGTACAGCGCGTTCACCCCCTCCTCCGGATGGGCGGCGTGCGAGGATCGCCCCTTGGTCGAGATCGTGGCCTCCACGCGTCCGCGCTGGCC
>JAUVMT010000044.1 GCA_030600085.1 Gemmatimonadales bacterium
CGTGATGTCGGAGCGGTCGGACAGTTCTCGGAGCGTGGTCGCGATCGGAGCGGTCGTTCTCCTCGGTGCCGCCTTCCTGTGGGAGGTGCTCTCGCTGACGGGCGTTCCCATCGCCCGGGACATGCAGCTCTTCTTCATTCCCCAACGCCGCCTGCTCTGGACGTCCCTGCAGACAGGCCACCTGCCACTGTGGACGCCCTTCCTCGGTAACGGGACACCGCTCCTCGCCAACTTCCAGTCAGGTGCCTTCTATCCACCGAACTGGGTCTACGCCGGCTTGCCGTTCTTCGAGGCGTTCAACGGCCTCCTCGTGCTTCATTTCGTCCTTGGGGGCGCGTTCATGTACCTGTTCGGTCGAGCTGCCGACTTTGGCCGTTCTTCGGCCAGCGCGGCCGCCATCGGGTACATGCTGGGCGGCTACTTCGTGTCGCTCACCAACCTGTTGAACGTCCTGCAAGCCGCCGCCTGGGCTCCGGCGGTCTGCTGGGTCATCCTTGTTCACGCGAAATCGCGTTCGGCCAGGTCCTTCGCCCTTCTGGTAACCATCCTCTGGCTGGCGTTCATCGCCGGCGAGCCCCTCACCTTCGCGCTGGCCGTCGCCCTCGGCGGCGGCTACGGAATCGTGAGGTATGGGCGAGGCCACTCGCGTCGCGTCGCGCTCGTGCTGCTCGTCTCTCTGAGCCTGGCCGGATTGCTGGTCGGAGGCCTGGCGGCGATGCAGGTGCTTCCCACCGCCGAGTTCGTGTCGGAGTCCGACCGGGCCGGGGGTCTGAGTTACGAGGAATCCGAACGGTATCACCTGGAGCCGCTCCGCTTGATCCACCTGGCCGTGCCGCCCGAGTACAGCGACCCGGTCTATCGCTTCGGCCGCAAGGCTCTGCTCGTGACCGTCGAGCCCTGGCTGTTCTCGGTTTACCTGGGCGCCGTGGCTCTCGTGCTGATCGCGGCCGCACGCCTCGACCGCGACCGGCGTCTGGAATCGCTCTACTGGGCTGCGATCGGGGCGCTGGGGCTCATCCTGTCGCTGGGTGACGCGACCCCTCTCTACGGGTTCCTGTATCGTCACCTCCCCGGCTTCGCCTCGTTCCGTTTCCCGGAGCGCTTTCTGTTTCTGACCGGGTTCTCGGCGGCGATGCTGGCCGCCACCGGTCTGTCGGCGCTACGCGCCGTTCAGCGACCCGTCCGCCTGGATGGTGTGCTGGGAATCGGGGCTCTGGCCCTCGTAGTCGGAGCTCCGATCGCCTGGTCGGTCTATGCAGAGCCGCTGAGAGTGTGGGGAGAGGAGCATCTGCCCGAGGCGCCCTTCTTCCAGAACTTCGCCTTCGCGCACGCCATGTGGGCGGGCAACCTGTGGCGGATCGCCGTGCTGGTCGCGATCGCGCTCCTGGTCGTCACGCTCTACAGGCACGGAGTCTTCCGGGAATCGCTGCTCGTCGCGCTCTTGCTGGGTCTCTTGACGCTCGACCTGTGGACCGCCCACCGCCAGCTGACGCCGGTGGCCGACCGCAGCTTCTTCGAGGAGGCGCCCGTTCTAGCGAGCCTCGTGCCCTTCGAGGCGCTGCGGACCGATTACCGATATCGCGCCAGCCCGTTCGACGAGGACATCACCCGTTTTCACACGCTGCCCGGCCTCTCGCTGGAGTCGGAGAAGTGGACGTGGCAGCAGACGGTCCAGCCGAACCTCGGCGTGCTGCAGGGAATCCTCACGCAGGACTCCGGAGATGCGATTCACCTCTCGCGGGGGGTCGACCGATCAACCTTCCTCGCCATGCTTCCCAACGAGAGCCGCTGGCGCATTCTTCGACTCGCGAGCGTTCGCTGGGTCTACAGCTTCCACGGATTCGAGCGGCATCTCTATGGGAGCCGCACCCGGCTCGACTCGCTCCCGGGCTTCGTGTACGAGTTGAGGGATCCGCTGCCCCGCGCCTACCTGGCCGAGGAAGCGGTGCTCGTCGACGAGGAGATCGAGGCGTTCAACGCGTCGATCACGCCCGAGTTCGATCCGCACCGCCAGGTGGCGCTGCTCGCGGCGGAGGCGGCGAAGGCAGGCCTCCCGCCGCAACAGGCTCGCGTCGATGACGGCGATGACGGCGACGATTCCGCTTCCCGGCCCGCCGCTGAGATCGTCGCCGACGAAGGGACGAAAATCCGAATCTCGGTGTCGCCGACCGCGGCGGGGTATCTCGTGCTGACCGACTCCGATTACCCGGGCTGGATCGCCCACGTGGACGGAGAGGAGCGGCCGATCCTGCTGGCCAACTACTTCTACCGGGCCGTTCCGGTACGCCCGGGCGACCGCGAGGTCGTCTTCACCTACCGGTCTCGCCCCTTCGAGCTCGGCCGGCGGATCTCGGCCGCGACGCTCGCTCTGCTGGTCATCGGGCTCGGACTCGTTCCCGTGATGCGTCGGCGGAGGCTAGCCGGGTCGCGCGGAGGTTTGCCGGCCGAATAGGAGAGCTCGAGGGAGCCAGCGGTTGATCGGAACTTGAGAGGCTCTCCGATCCTCGCTCCATGCAGCTCACGACGTCCAGTGCCGGCTTCACGCTTCTCCGGCTGCTTGTCGCCATCGCGCTCCTGGGGATGGCTCTCACCGGATCCATCTCGGGCGTGCGCTCTCTGGCCGGAAGCGCGGAACTCGCCGGCGCGTCTCGCGTCGTCCGAGGCCACCTCGTCTACGCCCGCACGGTGGCCATCGCGCGGCGCGAGGTCGTGGAGCTCACGCTGACTCCGATGGGCGAGCTTCTTCTCGTCGACTCCAGAGACTCCGTGGTTCGCCGCACGCCCCTGCTGGGCGTCGACGGCTTTCATCTCGATTCGGCGAGCCTTCGGCCCACCACGCTCAGGTTCAACGCTCGCGGCCAGGCTGCCCCGGGAAGCGTCTACCTTCACGGCGGACGGTCTGGCGTCCGACTGGTGATGAACTTCGTCGGCCGGGTTCGAGAGGAGAAGCTCCGGTGACCGGATCCTCTCCCTTCGGCCCGGAGGGGTGCGGCCTGATCGAGGTCATCGTGGCGCTGACGGTTCTCTCGGTCGGCTTGCTGGCCACCGCCGGCCTCGTGCGCGCCGTCTCTCGACTGGCCGACCAGGCGCGCGCCGAAGGCGACGCGGCCCTCATCGCGCAGCAGGGGATCGAGGCGGCTCTGTCGGAGCGCGCGGCGGCACCCTCCTCGCGCGAGGACACGCTCCACTTCGGAGGTCGGGAGTACGCCGTAGGGATCACTCTGGAGGCTGCGGGACCGGCGCTCGAGCGCATACGGGTCGACGTGGTCCAGGTCGGTCCGCCAGGCTTCGGCGGCGGTCTGCCGCGCGTCCGGAGCTATGGCACCCGACGCCGACGTCCTCTGCCCCGATTGGCGCCCCCGGCCAACGCCGTCCCGTGAGTCGGTCGGGCTCCGACCGGCGCCGCGACACGTGGAAGAGTGGTCGCTCGCGGGCCGGGTTCTCGCTGATCGAGGTTCTGCTCGTTCTCACCCTGCTCGGAGCCGTCTTCTCAGCGGCCATCTGGCTGTTCATCCAAAACTCGCGCTTCTACGACCGGAGCGACGAGACGATCGGCGCACGCGAGAATCTGCGGGCCACCATCGACCTTCTCGCCGCCGAGGTTCGGCAGGCGTCGCCCGCGGACTTTCTCGCCGCGGCTTCCGATTCTCTGGCGATACGCTTCAACCTCTCACGGGCGATCGTATGTGACTCTACGGGTCTCGATGAGGTGGCACTGGTTGTGTTCGATACCGTGCGGGCAGCCAACGTCCCCTCCGCCTTTCGAGGCACTGCGGTCTCGGATCCCTATGACTCCAGCTTCACCTTCCTGGATGGATGGCGGCCATCCGTGATCGGAAAGGGCTCGGGTCCGAGGGCCGCCTGCGAGGCGCGGGGAAGTTCGGCCGACCTGCCGTCGTCCCGCTTTCGAGCGCTGCGCGGATGGCGAAGTCGGTACGGGAAGCTCCCTCGGGCAGGCTCTTTCGTGCGGATCTATGGAAGGCTGAGTTACCGTCTAGGCACGTCCTCCTTCGAGCCGGGCCTCGGTGTTTGGCGCAACGGACAGGAGCTCGCCTCGCCCTTCGCCGAGGGGTCCTCCTTCAGCTACGTTCTGGAGGGTGGTGCGGAGCAGAGCGCCGTGCCGGTCGAGGCATTGGGCCGCATCCGGGCGGTTCGCGTCCGCCTCGAAGCCACCGGGCGGTCGGGAGGAACTCGCTTTCAGCCACCTGTTCGGCTGCCGGCCGAACACCTCATTTTCCTGCGCAATTAAAGGAAATCCACGCTCCACCCCCTCCCTGTTTGACAGGCGTTTACACCCCCTTTACGTTTGGCCAGACCCGCCTTCAAGACCCGTCTGCCGGCTTGCTCGGAAGGGTGGCCGGCCACAAGAAACCTGACATGCTCTCATTGGGCCGCGGCCGAACAAAAAAGACCGTGGGCGTCGATCTCGGGAGCGGCTACATCAAAGTGGCCGTGATCGACCATGGGAAGGACTTCCCGCAGATCGAGCAGCTGGCGATGCGTCCCATCGACGATGAGGCGATCGTCGATGGCGACATCGTCGAGCCGGGGCTTGTCGTCGAGTTGCTCGCCACCCTGTTCGACGAGGAGCAGATCGCGGCCAGGGATGTCGTCGCCGGCGTGGGTGGTCGCGACGTCATCATCAAGCTCATCCGGATGGACCGAATGGATGAGTCCGAGGCTCGAGAGGTCATTCCCTGGGAAGCCGAGCAGCACGTTCCTTTCGAAATGGACAACGTCCAGCTCGACTTCGAGATCACGGATCCGGACGGCGAGGGCCTCCAGATGACCGTCCTGCTCGTCGCGGCCAAGAAAGAGGTCGTCGAGGACCGGGTGGCGCTCATGGAGGAAGCGGGACTCGCGCCTCGGATAGTGGACGTCGATGCCTTCGCGCTGCACAATGCGCTCGAAGTGAACTATCCGGCGGCCATGGAGGGACTGACGGCCCTGATCAACGTGGGCCACGACACGACGACGGTGAACGTACTCGACGACGGGATTCCGCTGCTGACGAGGGACATGAGCTTCGGCACGCGCCGGCTGGCGGCGGAGCTCGAAGCCGAGCACGGAATGGCGCCGGACGAAGCGCGCACTGTATTGCGAGGGGAAGGGTCGAGTGACCTCTTCTCGGACTTCCTCACTCAGAGAGCGCAGGAAGTGGCCAGGGGCATCGAGCGCGCGGCCGCGTTCCTGGATACCCATGAGATCGGGATCGGCATCGGTCGGCTGTATCTGTCCGGCGGCGGTGTCCGGGTTCCGGGCCTGGCCGAGTCTCTGGCCGACCGACTCGGAGTCGAAACGCAGATCACGAGCGCTTTCGAGCAGATTCAGATAAAACCCGAAGCGGTGAACGGCGTCGACCTGGATGCCGTGGCGCCGATGATGATGCTTTCAGTTGGTCTCGCGCTGAGGAGATTGGGATAGCGGCGCCGGAGCGTGGAAGGAAGCGGGTCGAGGCCTCGGCATGATCGAGGTCAACCTCCACCCCGGGGGGGCGAAGGCCAAGGCGAAGGCCAGGGGCTGGCGTCGATTTGCCGGCCGCCCGGCCCTGGGCGGTCGCGGCGCGCGGAGCCCATGGCTAACCGCCATGATCGCCGCCCTCATCGCGGCGCCCCTGATCATGGGTGCCATGTGGTTCCTTCAGCGGTCACGGTCCGGCTCCCTGGAGGAACGCCTCCGGACGGCCGCGGTCGACTCCACCCGCCTGGCCGATCTGCGCGTCCTGAGCGACAGCCTGATCACCCGTCAGCAGCTCGTGCGGGAGCGTGTGGAGCTGATTCGAGCGCTCGACCGCGACCGCTTCGTCTGGCCTCACATCCTCGACGAGGTCAGCGGTTCGCTGCCCGACTTCGTCTGGCTCACCTCGATTCAGGAGTCGTCTCCGCTTCCCGATCTTACGTTCGAGATCCGCGGCATGGCAGCGACGGCCCTGGCGGTCACCGAGTACGTCCGGCGGCTGGAGATGTCCCCGTGGCTGGGGCTCGTGCGAATCCTGGGGAGCCAGCAGATCGCGGCGGAGGGCACCGATCTCGAGGTTCACGCCTTCACGCTGCTGCTCGACTACACACCGCGACCCGAGCCGCGAGGCGCGGGAAGCGAGACGGGAGCCTGACGTGGGTTTTCTCCCGGACGACCCCAAGGACCAGCAGCGACTCCTCGGGATCATTGTGCCGATCGCTCTCGTGGCCCTGTTTTACTTCTATCTCTACTCGCCTCGCGGCTCCGAGCTGGTCGAGTTGGAGGAGAGGATCTCCGATATGGAGGCCCAAAACGAGCTCGCGCGAGCTCGCACGGTGGATCTCGACGGGCTGCGGGAGGACCTGGTGCTCACGGAGCGTCGCTTCGCCGTTCTGGAGCGCTTCGTGCCGACCGGCGCGGAGATCCCGGAGATCTACGAGGCGATCGCCTCGGAGAGCGAGGCGCTGAGCCTGGACATGCGCAGCGTCATCCCGATCGAAGCCGAGGCGGACTCGGGCGCGTACTTCATGCGTCAGAACTGGGAGATGGAGGTCGAGGGGTCCTACCATGACATCGGGCGCTTTCTCGCACGCGTCGCGTCATTCCAACGAATCGTGAGACCTCAAGTGCGGGAGATCCGCCCGGCTCAGAGGGCAGGCGCAGGCACGCAGCCGGTAACGGCCTACTTCGAGCTCGAGACGTTCGTCCTCCCGCTGGATTCCGGAAGCGCGGGCGAGGATGGGGGGGGAGAGTGAGAAAGCTCCTCTGCGCCGGCTGGGTTTTCGCCGCCCTCCCTCTTTTCCTCCCGGGGAGCGCGCCCGGGCAGAGCTCCCAGGACCCGCTCAGCGGGGAGGTATCGGATTCCATCCTCGGATTCGAGCGAGAGGTGTTCGAGTATTCCGGTGGAGGGAGACGAAATCCCTTCCGGCCTTTGACGGCCTTCAACACCGGTGGCCCGCGCTTCGAGGATCTGGAGCTGACGGGCATCGTGTACAATCGGGACGTCGGTTCCGTCGTGGTCGTCGCCGATCGCACCAACTCGCGACGGTACAGGCTTCGTGAGGGGGAGCGAGTCGGAACGGCACGAGTGCTGGAGATCCGACCGGGCGAGGTCGTGTTCGCGATCACTACCTTCGGCGTGAGTAGACAGGCAATCCTGCGCGCCAAAAAGGAACGGGGACAGGGAGAATGATCGTCCAGAGGCTGCTCGCCATCATCCTGGCCGCCGTGACGCTGAACACCGATGCTCCTCCAAGCTCGGAAGCGGTTACCGAGGTCAGGATCGCCGCCGCCAGCGGCGAGACCGAGATCGTCATCGTCGCCGACGGCGATATCCAGGTCAGCGATTTTCTGCTCGACGAACCGACGCGGCTGATCCTGGACCTGCGCGGGGCCCACCACGCGCTGCCTCGCTACGCCTACGAGGAGATAGGGCGAGGCGGCGTCATCCGGATGCGGACCAGCCAGTTCCTGGACGACGTCGTGCGCCTCGTGATCGACCTCACCTTCGCCCCGACATACACGGTGTCGGTGAATCGCGGGGTCGTGACGGTGAGATTCCGGAATCCGGGGCCGCCGTTCGAACCGTGGAGCACGAGCCTCGACGGCCTGCAGAGCGAGATGGCGCTCTCCGCGCCGGGCGCCGAGGAGCTCGAAGCGGGCAATCCGGACGTCGTGACGATCGACGTGGCCCCCGCGCTCGTGACGACGCCCGGCGTCGACCAGCAGCCCCGCATCACGGTCACGTACGACAGCGCCAGCGTCCTGGACGTGATCGCAGGCTTCGCGGAGTTCGCCAACATCTCGATCGTTCCGAACGCGGGCATCGCGGGGCAGGCGGTGAGGGGCGTCGAGATTCGGGACCGTCCATGGGATGAGGCATTGGACGCGATCCTGGCGGCCCAGGGACTTGGCTGGAGGGTCGCCAGGGGCGGCATCATCGTCGTGGACCGCCTCGACAGCCTCATCGCGCGCGAGTCGCTCCTGAGCGAGACTCGCGTGATTCGGATCAACTACGCCAACGCCGATACGGTCGCGGCGACGCTCCAGCAGCTGGTCACGCCGGATCTGGGTCAGGTTGTCGCCTACCAGGCGACGAACTCGGTGATCGTCACCGACATCCCGCTGGTCGTCCAGCGGATGGACAGCCTGGTTTCCGTTCTGGACCGTAAGATCCCGCAGGTGGCGATCGAGGCGAAGATCGTCTTCGTCGACCGCACCGATGTCTTCGAGTTGGGGATCGTGTACGACCTGAAGCAGGTCACGGACGGTACGCCGTTCGTGACCCAGGGCCTCAACCAGGCGATTTCGGTCATCGACCCGACCAAGCCCCCGCAGGTACAGGATCTCAATGGGGACGGGATCATCCAGCCGAACGAGCAGTTCTTCGAGCTCACGAACCAGAACATCGTGAACGTATCCGGAGACGCCGTCGCGACGCTGGCCAACGCGAACAACCGCGTCGCGCAGCCCGCCCTCTCCCTGCTGACGTCGCTGGCGTTCGGCGGCTACTCGCTCTTCGCGTGGATCGAGGCCCTCGAGGCCAATCAGCTGGCTGATGTCCAGGCGGCTCCCTCCGTGCAGGTGTTGGACAACCACCGCGCCTACATCCAGGTCGGCGAGCGAACTCCGGTCCGAGTCCTGGAGGGAGGGGCCCAGGTCGAAGAGGCGCGGATCAACGTCCACTTCGAGGACACCGGCATCATCCTCGAGGTCACGCCGCACGTCACCAACAACAACCAGGTGCTCATGGAGCTGTCCGCCCAACGCTCGGGCGTCGAGCAGTCCACGAGCGACGTGGGCTTCATCATCAAGCGCCAGATCGGAGAAACCCGCCTCCTGGTGGATGACGGGGAGACGGCGGTGATCGGCGGACTCACCCTCTCGGAGGTCTCGAGGAGCACCACCGGCATACCGGGCCTCATGAACCTTCCACTGCTCGGCGCGCTCTTCCGTACGACAAAGGAGCGCGAGGTCAAGACCGACCTGATCATCCTCGTGACCCCGCACATCATGGAGCCGTAGTAAGACCGGGAGGTTCCAGCCGACTCACCGCACGTCCCGCACGGGTCTTTCGGCCCCGGGCTCGGCCAAAGGCCGGGCTCGGGGCTCTCGCTTTTCGCAGGCACCGCTTAGATTCGCCCCGCTTTCGTCTTGGCCCCGGGAAGGTTGAGCCATGGATCCGCGATGCTGAGAGCCATTCGCTTCACGACCGCCGGTGAATCCCACGGCCGAGGTCTGGTCGTGATCCTGGAGGGTATGCCGGCGGGCCTGTCCGTCGGTAGCGGAACCGTGGCCGCGGAGATGAGGCGCCGTCAGCTGGGACACGGCCGCGGAGGGCGAATGCGGATCGAGCGGGATGAAGGCGAGATCCTCAGCGGCGTGCGGCTGGGCGAGACGCTGGGCTCTCCGATCGCCGTCTGGATCGTGAACCGCGACTTCGAGAACTGGCGTGTCGCCATGTCGACGGATCCCGTTCCGGAGGCGGATGACGAGGCGCTCCGCCGGGTCTATCTGCCCAGACCGGGCCACGCGGATCTGGTCGGGCTGCTGAAGTACGATCGGGAGGACGCCAGGGACGTGCTGGAGCGCTCCAGCGCCCGGGAGACGGCAGCCCGGGTGGCGGCCGGCTCCCTCGCCAAATCCCTGCTCGCGGAGTTCGGTGTCACGATCGGCAGCCATGTCCAGAGGATCGGTGACGTCGAGGCGGCGGCCCCGGCCTATACTCCCACCGATGTGACCGAGATGAACCGGGAGGCAGATGCCTCTCCCGTCCGGTGCCTGGATCCGGTCGCCGCCGCGGAGATGATGAAGGCGATCGACGCAGCGGCCGCCGCCGGGGATACACTCGGTGGCGTGTTCGAGGTGGTGGCCTGCGGCCTTCCGGTGGGTCTGGGGAGCTACGCTTCGTGGGAGGAACGGCTCGATGGCCGGTTCGCCGCGGCGTTGATGTCTATCCAGGCGATGAAGGGAGTCGAGATCGGTGCCGGTTTTCTCGCCGCCCGCTCACTGGGCTCGGAGGTCCACGATGAGATCGAGCCGGACCGGTCCAGGACCCGTTCGGGCGGCTACCGGAGGAGACGGAACAACGCCGGCGGGCTGGAGGGCGGCATGACGACGGGAGAGCCGGTTGTCGTCCGCGCAGCGATGAAGCCACTGAGCACGCTCATGCGGCCGCTCGACAGCGTGGACGTGCGCAGTGGCAAGCCGGCTCGTGCGGTGCGCGAGCGAAGCGATGTGTGCGCGGTTCCCGCGGCGGCCGTGGTCGGAGAGGCGATGGCCGCGCTCGTCCTGGCCGATGCGATGCGGGAGAAGTTCGGCGGGGATTCGCTCGGCGAGATGCGGACCAACCACGAGGCGTATCTCGAGCGCCTGGGCCGTCGCGGCAGGAAGGCATGAGTGATCCGAAGAAGCCAGAGAAGGTCGTCCTCGTGGGCATGATGGGGGCCGGCAAATCCACCGTGGGAAGGCTTCTGGCCGACCGGCTCGGCTATGCCTTCGTCGATCTCGACGATGAAGTGGAGGCTCTCGCCGGTCGATCGATCCCGCAGATCTTCGACGCCGGCGGCGAGACGCTGTTTCGCGAGCTGGAGGCGGAGGCCACGGAGCGGCAGAACGGGGCTACGGCCACGGTGCTGGCGGTGGGCGGCGGCTGGATGGCCAGACCCGAGCTCCGGGACCTTTGGCCCGGCTCGGTTCGCGTCTGGTTGCGGGTGACGCCGGAGGAGGCATGGAACCGGCTTTCCAGCGACGCAGCCGCCCGCCCGATGCTGGATCCCGATCATCCAGGAGAGTCGCTCGAGCGGCTGCTCGCGGAACGCCAGGCCGCGTACGAGCTGGCGGAAATTAGTGTCTCCGCCGGCGATTCATCGGGACGAGCGGCGGCTGAGCAAACGGCGGATCTTATCGTTCGTCTGCTGCCGTTCGCCGACCACGCGGCGCTGCCTCACAGACCGGCGTCGGGATCCTGACAGCGATTTGCGGGTTATGCGAGCCGAAATAGGGGGCTCAACAGCAAGAGGAGTGAAGTGACGGACCAAGGCTCTCAAAAGAACAACGAAAGGCACCTGGTCGTCGTCGAATCGCCGGCCAAGGCTCGGACCCTGGGTCGCTATCTGGGAGATGGCTACCGGGTGGAGGCCACGGTCGGTCACGTGCGAGATTTGCCGAAGAGCGGTCTCGGAGTGGACGTGGAGGCCGGCTTCGAGCCGGAGTACGTGACGATCGACGGCAAGGGTCCCGTTCTCAAGAAGCTGCGCGCGGCGGCGAAGGAGTCCGCCGACGTTCTCCTCGCCACGGATCCGGACCGCGAGGGGGAGGCGATCGCGTTTCACATCGCCGAGCAGCTCGGCTACGACAAGGATAAGGATGTAGAGAGGTTCCGCCGCGTCCGCTTCAACGAGATTACGCGACGGGCCGTGCTCGAGGCGGTGGAACAGGCGGGCACGCTGGACATGGGGCTCGTCGAAGCGCAGCAGGCCCGTCGCATCCTGGACCGCCTGGTCGGCTTCAAGCTCTCGCCGCTTCTCTGGAAGAAGATCTCTCGCGGCCTTTCAGCCGGCCGCGTCCAGTCGGTGGCTGTTCGGCTTCTCGTCGAGAGGGAGCGCGAGCGCCGGGCCTTCCGCTCTGCCGAGTACTGGGACCTCATGGCTCGCCTCGCGAGCGACGGTCACGAGTTCAAGGCGATTCTGATCTCCGTCGATGGGGACCGCATAGCCTCGGGTCGGGACTTCGATGAGACGACGGGTAAGCTCAAGGCAGACCGCGAGGTTCGGCTCTTGGGTTCCGAGGAGGCGGGAGCGCTACGCGACCGGCTCGCGGGGGTCCCGTTCCAGGTGCGCTCGGTCGAGCAAAAGACCTCGAAGCGCAGTCCCTACCCCCCCTTCACGACCTCGACGCTGCAGCAAGAGGCCAACCGGAAGCTGAGTCTCGGAGCGCGGCAGACGATGCGGGCCGCTCAGGCGCTCTACGAGGCCGGGCACATCACGTACATGCGCACGGATTCCGTCCAGCTTTCAAACGAGGCCGTGGATGCGATCCGGCGGACCGTGAAGGAGCGGTACGGGGATCAGTTCCTGAGCGACAAGCCCCGCCGCCATCAGACGAAGTCGAAGACGGCCCAGGAGGCTCACGAGGCGATCCGGCCGGCCGGCACGAGCATGAGCACGGGGGAGGAGCTCGGCCTGCACGGAAGAGAGAAGCAGCTGTACGAGCTCATCTGGAAGCGATCCCTGGCCAGCCAGATGGCCGAAGCGAGACAGCGGCATCTGACGGTCCTCATCGATGCGGACAGCGCCGTGTTCCGCGCCACCGGGAAGGTACTCGAGTTCGCGGGCTTCTTCCGTGCGTACGTCGAAGGCTCCGACGACCCGCGCGCGGCACTCGAAGACCAGGAGGTTCTCCTTCCGTCGCTCGA
>JAUVMT010000011.1 GCA_030600085.1 Gemmatimonadales bacterium
AAGCTCGCGTTCAGGAGGAGCGCTCCGAACAGGAAGAGCCAGTAGCTGAACGCGTTCAGGCGCGGAAAGGCGACGTCCCTCGCTCCGATCTGGAGCGGCACGATGTAGTTGAAGGCGCCCGCCGCCATCGGCATGACGGCGAAGAGAACCATCGTCAGGCCATGCATGGTGAAGAGCTGATTGTAAACCTCTGCGCTCAGCAAGCTGTTCTCCGGCACCATCAGCTGAAGCCGGATCAGCAGCGCCTCCAGCCCGCCGACGAGGAAGAAGAAGAGGCCGGAGAGGAAGTAGAGGATCCCGATCCGCTTGTGGTCCACGGTCGTGATCCAACTCCACAGACCGCCGGCGTAGGTGCCGCCCGCTTTCCTTTCCGAGTGAACCGCTGCGTCCGCTGTCGCCATTCCGGCTACTCGAGGCTTAAGAGGTAGGCCGCGACGTGTCGGGCTTGCTCATCTGTCAATCCCATATCCAACATAAGATTGCCTGGCTTTACCTCGTGTGGTTCATTAATCCAGAACGCCAGGTTGTCCAGCGTGTTCTCCAACACGCCGGCCGCGATCGTCTCACGGCCGCCCACGTGCGTGAGGTCTGGCCCGAGGACCCCCGCGGCCACCGTGCCCCTGATCTGGTGGCAGGAGATGCAGCCGCCGGCCCCGAAGAACAGATCCCTTCCAACGCTCACGAGCGGATCCCCCGCTTCCTCGATCTCGACCGCTTCGCGGAGCTGCTGCTCGGCCCAGCGCTCGAAGTCCTCCTCGGCCTCGACGTGCAGGCGCATCGCCATCAGAGCGTGGGAGGTTCCGCAGAACTCGGCGCACTGGCCCGGATAGACGCCCACCGAGTCCGGCGTGAACCAGAGCTGGTTCACGCGGCCGGGGACCAGGTCCCTCTTCCCGGCGACGCGGGGGAACCAAAAACTGTGTATCACGTCCGCGGAGCGCAGCCGCAGATCCACCGTCTTCCCCACCGGCACGTGCAGCTCGTTGGCCGTCGTGATCCCCAGATCCGGATAGTTGAACTCCCACCACCACTGATGCCCGACGACCTCCACCCGAACCTCGGAGCGTTCGGGCGGGCGATCGATGCGCCACAGCGTGATCATGGTGGGGACGCCGATGAATATGAGGATGATCGCGGGAGCCAGGGTCCAGCCGATCTCGAGGAGCGTGTGTCCGTGCACAGGTCGCGGTTTCGGGGCGCCCGGGCGCTCCCTGAAGCGGATGATCGCAACGATCAGGGCGCCCTCGACCACCACGAGAACAGCCATGGCCCACCAGAAGATGCCCCGGAAGAGGGAGTCGATCTCCCGCGCGACGTCGGACAGGGGACGCAGGGATGATTGGGGAAAATCACCGCCGCACGCCGCCACCACCGAGGCGATGGCCAGCGCCGCGAACATGAGGATTCGTCGGTGGCCCGGGACCCTTGGGCGCCCGTCGGTCATGTCGTCGTGAGCTATGGCTGCGGGTTGGATCTCAAGTGAAGAGATTCACGAGGGGCGACAATACGGGCCGTCAGGGATATCGTCAAGAATCGTTCTCCCTGCGGACCTTGGCTATGGCCCTCCCTCCTTGGTCGGCGTCGCCGTGGGAGAGATTCAGTGGCGAAACAGGCGACGGCCCGTCATCACCATGGAGATGCCGTGCTCGTCGGCCGCCGCGACTACCTCGTCATCGCGAATGGAGCCGCCCGGCTGGACGATGGCACGGACGCCGAGCTCGGCCGCCGCATCGATCCCATCTCGGAACGGGAAAAACGCATCCGACGCCAGCACGGATCCCTCCGTCTCGTGTCCCGCGTTACCGGCCTTCCAGCCCGAGAGCCGGACCGCATCAACGCGGCTCATTTGACCGGCGCCCATCCCGATCGTGGCACCCCCGCGAGCGAGAAGTATCGCGTTGGACTTCACGCTCTGCACGGCAGCCCAGGCGAACCCCAGGTCCTCCCACTCCTCGGAAGAGGGCTGCCTTTGGGTCGGGGCGGTCACGCCTTCGCCGGCTGCCAGCTCCTCGGCGGTCGCCGGGATCGGCGCCGTCTGCAGCAGCAATCCTCCCTGAACCCCTCGCGCATCCATGCCCGGGAAGAGATGCCCTGGATGGGCCTGAAGATCTCCATCCTCGGGCGCAAGAATTCGAAGGTTCTTCTTCTGGGTGAGGATTCGCAGGGCAGCCTCCGCGTAGCTGGGGGCGATCAGGCATTCCACGAACAACTCACATAGCGCCTCCGCCACCGTTTCCGCGAGCGGCTGGTTGAACGCGACGGTGGAGCCGAACGCCGACACCGGGTCGCAGGCCAGGGCTCGCTCGAACGCCTCGGAGGTCGAGCGTCCGACGGCCAGCCCACAGGGCGTCGTATGCTTGACGATCGCGCAGGCCGCCCGAGAGGCGCCGAGATACGGCGCGATTGCGCCCAGGGCGCCATCCACGTCCAGCAGGTTGTTGTAGGATAGCTCCCTGCCGTGCAGCTGCTTCAGCGCGGCCGCTCCAGACGGCCGCCTCGACGCGTCCCGGTAGAAGGCGGCCGCCTGATCCGGGTTCTCCCCGTAGCGCAGCTCCTGGATCCGGACCAGGGAGACGATCGCCTCCGCCGGAGGGCCGCTCACCTCGAGCCCGAATGAGCGCAGATAGCTCGCGACCGCAGCGTCGTAGACTGACGTATGAGCGTAAACGCCGGCGGCGAGACGCCGTCTCTGGTCGCCGTGCTCCTCGCCCTCCGCCTCCGCGTCCAGCAGCGCGAGGACTTTCTCGTAGTCCGCCGGATCGCAAGCGACGACAACGTCCCCGTGGTTCTTGGCGGCCGCGCGCAGTAGCGTCGGCCCTCCGATGTCGATCTGCTCGACCGCCTCCGCCAGGGTCACGTCAGGCCTCGCCACCGTCTGTCGGAACGGGTACAGGTTAACGGCCACAAGATCGATCGGCTGGATTCCCTCTCGGTCCAGGCCTTCCATGTCCTCGGGAATCGACCGACGGGCCAGGATGCCGGCGTGCACCGCCGGGTGGAGCGTCTTCACCCGGCCGGCCAGCATCTCGGGAAAGCCGGTGAGCTCTCCGATCGAGCGGACCGGTATCCCCGCCTCGACGAGTGCGGCCGCCGTGCCGCCGGTCGACACGATCTGCCACCCACGGTCCACGAGAGCCTGCGCCAGCGCGACGACCCCGGTCTTGTCGGAAACGCTGAGGAGCGCGGTCCTCTGTTCAGCCATATTAGCCATCTTTTTGTTCGGTATTCGTCGGGGTCACTCGGCGCGGCCGGAGGAAACCGACCTCACCGACTCGAGCGCCGTCACTCCGTCGTCCGGACCGGCTCTGAACGTCTCGGCGCCATAGAGCGGAGACACCCACTCGGCGCGACCGGCGGCAGACAGGCTCAGCCGACCCCGCGCGATGCCCGAGACGACCGCCGGGAGCAGGCGATGCTCCACCCGCAGCACGCGAGCGGCCAACGCATCGGAGTCTTCACCCTCCATGACAGGGACCGGCCACTGAGCGACAATGGGGCCCCGATCGTACTCCTCGCTCACGAAGTGGATCGTGACGCCGCTCACCTTGCAGCCTCGGTCGATCACGGCCTCGTGGACCCGCCGACCGTACATGCCATGACCGCCGAAGGATGGCAAGAGGGCGGGGTGGATGTTGATCATCCGGCCCCAGAACGCGCGCACGACCGAGGCCGGAATCAGCCGAAGGTATCCGGCGAGCACGACCAGCCGGACGCCCGTTTCCCCGACGCGGCGCAGCAGAAACGCCTCATCGCTCTCCGGGTCTTCCTCGGGATTCTCGGCCGTCGCTGGCAGCACTTCGGCCCGCACTTGCGCCTCTCGCGCCCGGTCCAGCGCCCGGATCCCGGGTCGACTGCCAACGACGAGTACGACGCGGGCCGATGGGTCGTCGCCGAGGTTGAAGCGGTCCAGGAGAGCCTGGAGGTTGCTCCCCGAACCGGATGCCAGCACCCCGACGCGAAGGGGTTCGCTCACGGCACCTCCCAGGCTTCCGATACCACGCGCGCGACCTCCTTCTCTTCACCGGGACGTATGGTGCGGAAGTCCACGCAGAACAGATCGTCCTCGATGCGGCCGATGAGGGGCGGCGTCGCCGCCCGACAGCGGCTCTCCAGCGAATCGGGCCGCCGGCCCACGGCGCACCAACCGGCCGATTCGAGGGTCACCTCCGGGTACGCGCCGCCTCCCACGACCGAGTGCATCGGCCTGATATCCAGCGCCTCCCTCACCTCGGATGAACAGAACGCGAGCCCGGCTTCGGCGCGCGCCCGAACCGATCCGGCAGGCTCCCTCAACATGGCCACGGCCGGGATCCGCTCGGCTGCGGCAGCCGGGTTCGTATAGAGACGCATCGTCGCCTCCAGCGCGGCCAGCGTCAGCTTGTCGACGCGGAAGGCGCGAAGGAGCGGGTTGCCCCGCAGGCGGCTAACGATCTCCGTCGAACCGTGGATGATTCCCGCCTGAGGCCCTCCCAGAAGCTTGTCGCCGCTCCAGGTTACGACATCCGCTCCGGCAGCCGCGGCCTCTTTGGGACCCGGCTCCGCGGGCAGGGGCAGCAGATCGGAGAGTAGAAGACCCGAGCCCAGATCGTTGGCGACCGGAACGCCTTCCCGCCGACTCAGGGCCGTCAGCTCCGCCAAAGACACATCCTCCACGAAGCCCCGGATTCGGTAGTTGGACGGGTGAACCTTGAGGATCAGGCCGGTCTTCGGCCCGATGGCACGGCGATAGTCCTCGATCCGCGTACGGTTCGTCGTACCCACCTCCACCAAGTCGCCGCCGCTACGGGCGATGATCTCGGGGATGCGGAACGACCCGCCGATCTCGACCAGCTCGCCGCGCGAGACGATCACCTCGCGATCGAGGGCCAGCTCGTTCACGACGAGTGAGACCGCCGCCGCGTTGTTGTTCACGACGAGCGCCGCCTCGGACCCGGTGAGACGCCGCACGAGGTCGCTGCAATGCGCGTAGCGACTGCCGCGCCGCCCGGTCGCCAGGTCGAACTCCAGGTTGCTGTAACCGCCCGCGACCGGCTCGAGCGCCTCGAGAGCCGCAGACGCCAAAGGAGCTCGGCCGAGGTTCGTGTGGAGGACGACGCCCGTCCCGTTGAGCACCCGGCGGAGACCGGGGACCGCTTGCTCGCGGAGCCGGACTCCGGTCGTCTCCAGGATCGCGGTCGGGTCGGGGACGGAGCGGCCACTCGTCGCCCGGACCCTCTGGTCCGCGATCACCTCACGAAGAACCCGCTTCACCTCGTCACGACCGAAGCTCGCCGACCAACGCACGGCCCGGTCGTCGGCGAGGAGCGCATCGACAGACGGAATGCTTCGTCGGAGGTCGCTCACGGGCTCGCGCCCTCGTCTCCGCCTTCTCCCCCTTCATCCGGTTCATCAGCCGGGTTTCCCTGATCCTGCTCGGCTCCGTCGTCCTGCTCTTCTCCACCGTCCTGCTCTTCCCCCTCCGCTTCAATCAGGGGATAGGAGAACGTCGTGTCGACCCCCGCCTCCAGGAGGCGCAGGTTGACGATCCTGTCCAGGATCAGGCGGTACGTCCCCGACTCCAGAGGTGTGGCGAGCTGGATTCGCAGCGTCTGAGAGGGAAGCTTCTCCTCCTCCTGGGCAGGGGGTTCTTCCTGCGGCGACGGGCCGGGCTCGGCCGCTTCGGGTCCGGCCGCCGCAAGCGTGTCCGCCTGGCCGCCGCCCTCCGCCGGTGTCTCGGTCTCCTCAGCGGAGGCAGCCAGGGAGTCTGCGTCCGCAACGCCGGCGGCCAGGGAGTCGGCTTCCGGGGCAGCGTCATCCGGCGAGGGCTCTTCCTCTTCTTCAGCTGCCGCCGAGTCCGGAGGAGCGGGCTCGGTGGCCGCCGTGTCCCGGATGGCTTCCGCCGGAGCCCTGTCCCCGCGCCGCTGTCGTCCTCGGGGCACCTCCACCTCAAGGCGCAATTCCTCGACCTCCCATCTCGCCCCGCTCTCTACTTGCCGCAGGATGAGGCCCGCGGCGGAGAAGTCCTGCTCGGGGTTCAAGTAGTCGTCGAACTGCAGCTCCAGCGCGAGGTCGTCCACGCCCTGGATGAGGCCCAGAAGCGGCGGCGTAGTGTCCGGTTCGACGATCCGGAAGGCCAATACCGCGCTCCCCTCCGGCTCCAGCTCAAGACGCACGCTGTCGTACGGCTCGAAGAGCCGCTCGAGCCGGAGGTTGTTGTTCAGGTCCTGGAAGGCGAAGGACCAGTAGTCATCGGGAGGCAGGTACGGCAGCTCGAACTCCCCCTGCCGATCCGTCAGGGCGCCGTACGGAATCGAGTCGCCGGCCAGGTTGTAGAAGAGCACTCTTCCCGGTGAAACGGCTACCCGATCCACGCGCTGACGAACCTCGCCCGTGACCCGCGTCGCGGACAGCTCCGGTCCGGTGGAGAAGACCAGCTCGATCGGCTCATCGGTGCGGTTCCCGAGAAGATCGGCGATGCCCTCGGGGATCTGGAAGTAGTACACGACGCCGTCGGCCCAACCGTCGGATGGACTGATCTTGATGTTCGAGAAGCCCGACGACACCTGATACCGGTCGGCCGGGGACGCGACCAGGTTCTGCTGCAGGTTCCTGGCGCCGGTGATCGGCTCGTCGAACCGAATCTCGGCACTCCCGCCGAAGCCCGGCACGATCGAGTTCTTGTCGGGATTGAACTCGCGGACAGAGGGCGGGACTCGATCCGGGTGTGCTCCCGGCGGCGGCTCCTCTCTGGCGCAGGCCACCCCGAGCGCCGCCGCGGTCAGGCCGACGGCTGTGCCGGCTAGTCTTCTCGATCGGTGGGGCAACGCGTCCAGCACTCGATACAGCCTCATCCTTCTCCGAGCGCGCGTCTCTTGTCGACGAGGAGATCTCGGCGCTCCTCCAGCGACGTCTGCTTCTCGCGCTCGCGCGCTACCACCTCCGCAGGAGCCTTCTCCAGAAACGCCGGGCTCTCGAGCCGCGATCGTGACCCCTCCAGGATGCCTTCGAGGCGGGCCAACTCCTTTTCCAGCCGTCTTAGCTCGCGGCCGACATCCACGACGCCGGCGAGCGGCAGGAAGAGCTCGGCCCCCGACTGCAGCACGGCATGTGCGCCGGGCTCGGCGGGAAGGTCCTCCGCCTCCTGGAACACGGCTCGGGCGAGTCCGGAGATTCCCTGCCGTTCGGCCGCCATCGCTTCCGCCAAAACCTCCCGGCCTCCGCGCACGAGAACTGTGAGCTGCCGACTCGGGTCGATCCCGTACGCGGCCCGGAGGTTCCGAACCTGACCGACCAGCTCCTGGAGTTCCGCGAAAGCGGCCTCTGCCGCAGCGTCTTCCCACGAGTCCGGTGGCTCGGGCCACGGTCCTCGCACAATCGTGTCTTTCTCGCTTCGGCCCGGCAGACGCGTAGCGATCGCCTCGGAGATAAAGGGCATGATCGGGTGCAGGAGATGCATCCAACCGTCCAGCGCGTGCGCCAGGGTCGTCGAAGCCGCTGATCGGCTGGCTTCGCCGCGCTCGCCTCCGAGCCGCGGCTTCGCCAACTCGATGTACCAATCCGCCAGTTCGCGCCAGCCGAACTGGTAGACGGCCGACGCCGCATCGTGCAGCCGGAAAGCCTCCAGCGCCTCCGTGACCTCTATGGTCGTGCCGCGAAACCGGCTCAGAATCCACCGATCCGCCAGCTCTAGCTCGCGATCATCGGGGCTCGTCGCAAGATCCTCCTCGCTCAGGTACGGCAAGGCGAAGCGTGCGGCGTTCCAGATCTTGTTCGCGAAGTTTCGGCCCACTGCGAACGCGGCATCCAGATCCTGATAGTTGAGCTGGATGTCGGTCCCCATCGCGGCGCCGCTCAGGACCGTGTAGCGCATCGCGTCGGCGCCGTAGCGCTCTACGACCTCCAGCGGATCGATGCCGTTCCCGATGGACTTGGCCATCCTCCGTCCGAGGTGGTCCCGGACGGTCCCGTGGATGACCACGTCCGTGAACGGGAGCTCGCCGATGAACTCTAGACCCATCATCACCATCCGGGCGACCCAAAAGAAGATGATCTCCGAAGCGGTCACCAGGGTGTTCGTGGGGTAGAGCGCCTTCAGGTCATCGGTCTCGTCCGGCCAGCCGACAGTGCTGAACGGCCACAACGCCGAGCTGAACCAGGTGTCCAGAACATCCGGATCCTGCTGCAGGTCACCGCTGCACTCCGGGCACTCCGGAGGGTCTTCGCGCGAGGCGATCTCCGCACCGCACGCATCGCAGTACCAGACGGGAATGCGGTGCCCCCACCAGAGCTGCCTGCTGATGCACCAATCCCGGATATTCTCCATCCAGTGTTCGTACTTCTTGCCGAAGTGTTCCGGATGGAAACGGAGCCGGCCGTCCCGATACGCGGCCAAGGCGGGCTCGGCCAACGGCTTCATCCGCACGAACCACTGCTCGCTCAACCAAGGCTCGACGACCGTGCCGCATCGGTAGCAGTGACCCACCGCATGGAGGTGATCCTCGACCTCGACCAGGAAGCCTCCGGCCTGGAGATCCTCCAGAACACGCTCGCGGGCTTCGAACCGGTCCAGTCCTCGATACGCCTCAGGCGCCTCGGCGGAGATCGAGCCATCCGCCTGCAGCACGTTTACACGCGGAAGCTCGTGTCGCTCGCCGATCTCGAAGTCGTTCGGATCGTGAGCCGGGGTCACCTTGAGGGCCCCCGTCCCGAATTCCAGGTCCACGTACTCATCCGCGATCACCGGCAGTCTCCTGCCCACGAGCGGCAGCACGAGGTCGTGGCCGATTCTCGCGGCATGCCTCGGGTCGTCGGGGTGCACAGCCACGGCCGTGTCGCCGAGCATTGTCTCGGGACGGGTCGTTGCGACGACCACGCCCTCCTCGCCCTCGACGGCGGACGGATAGCGGATGTGGTACAGCTTGCCCGGCTCGTCGCGGTGCTCGACCTCCTCGTTGGCGAGCGCCGTCCCGCAGCGAGGACACCAGTTGATAATGTACTCACCCCGGTAGATCAGGCCCTTCTCATACAGGCGGACGAACACTTCCCGGACGGCTCTCGACAATCCTTCATCGAGCGTAAAGCGGGTCCGCTTCCAGTCACAGGAATCGCCGATCTTCCGCTGCTGCTCGAGAATCAGACCGCCGTACTCATGCACCCACGCCCAAACGCGCTCGACGAACGCCTCGCGGCCGAGATCCCGGCGCGACACTCCATCCTTCGCCAGCTCCCGCTCCACGACGTTCTGGGTCGCGATTCCCGCGTGGTCGGTGCCGGGCACCCACACCGCGTCGTAACGCTGCATGCGGCGCCAGCGGATCAGCACATCCTGGATCGCGTGGTTCAGCCCGTGCCCCATGTGCAGAACGCCGGTCACGTTCGGAGGGGGAATCGAGATGACGTACGGCCGCTCCACCCGCTCGGCGGGCACGTGGAAGAGTTCTGCCTCTTCCCACCGCCGGTACATCGGCGCTTCGATTCCCGCGGGGTCGTATCTGGAGTCGAGCTTCTGGCTCAAGGTCGGCCGCTATCCAGAGTGGCTTGGTTTCCGAGGATGCTTCGGGGGGAGTTTAACGGCGACGATACGGAAATCCAACCAGGGCGCGCTTCCCGGGGAGCCTGTGCCCCACTACTCGGACTGGCTCCTTAGCCGTCCGCCGTGTCGGGAGGCGTCGCCTCGGTCGTATCGTGCTCGCGCCTCTCGACCTCCTCTCGCGTGCGCCTTCGCATTTCCCTCTGGGCCTCGTCGCGCTCCTTCCGGATGTCGGTCTCGATGTCCTGTTGCCGGATCTCGTTGAACTGGCGGATCATCTCGCGCGTCTTCTGGGCATTCGGGGACATGCTGTACCCGAAGAGCGCGCCGAACGGGATCGGGATCGTGATGTCGCCGAGGTGGAGGCCCTTGTCGGAGATGCCCCACTTCTCGTCTCCGTCGCCGAACGTCCACTCCGTCGCCCTGCGGCGTTCCTCCTCCGACAGGTTCAAGCTGTCCAACCAGACGCGGAGTACGGCGCGCACGGCGCTGTCCGCCCGTGCGTACGCCTGAGCAACGTGGGCGGGCCACTGCTCATCGGGATAAGGAACCCAGAGTCGGCGATCGGTGAACTGTGCCCTGAGGCGCTCCGCGTTCGTCAGCCCGGGTCTCTCCGGCTCTGCCTCTGCACCGCCCACCTCGTCCGGCTCTCCGGGCACGACCTGGATGACCTCCTGCTCGCCGGGCCGGATCTCGGGACGTTCCGGCTCGCTGAGCGGCTCCAGGGGATCGGGCGTGGGCACGTCCACGACCTCGATGCCATCCGGCCGCGGGAGGATCTCAGGTGGCAGTCCGAGAAAACCGCGCTCGCTCAGGTCCAGCAGGTGCGAAACGAAGAGGACCAGCAGCACGTGGACGAGGAGCGAGACGCTCAGGGCCCACGGCAGCGCGCGGCTGTAGGCGTCGCGGCTGCGCACGCCCCCCTCCGGCGGCGTCCGGACGGGATCCGGATCTTCCGCCTCTGGGCGTCCGACGTCGGGCGGGGGAACGAGCGTGGAGGACAAAGAGGGCGCTCAGAGCGTCGCGTCGACGGACAAGAAAGACGCGCAAATGTGACGGAGCTCGCCGACGGCCGGAACCCGCTCTCTGATCACGTCTTCAACTCCTTCTTCTTGGCAGCCGGAAACAGCACGTTGTTCAAGATCAACCGATAGCCCGGTGAATGCCTCCGGAGCTCCAGATCTGTCGGCGGATCTCCGATCAGGTGCTGCGGGTCCTCGGGATCGTGTCCGCCATAGAACGTGAACGTCCCCTCTCCATAGACTCCATGAATGTACTTGGCGATTCCACCTCCCCCCTCGGCCAGCACGATCATGCCTGGCTTCAGGCGTGCCCGGCGGAACGACGTCGTCAGACCGTAGAAGTCCGGCAGAACTCGAACGTGGCTCTGCGTGAGCATCGTGGGCACGGGATCGAACTTCGCGCTGAAGTCGAACAGCGTGAAGCTGGAGAGGGGGAGTCGCTGCGGCGTGTTGACCAGGTGCCCATCGATGTCGCTGAACGCACTGATCGAGGGCTCGTGAACGAGGGCCGCGTTCGCGAAAGCCATGGCCTGGCCCCAGTCCATCGTTCGGTCAGCCGCCGGGTCCACCGGCGACCCGTCCGCAAAGAAAGCCGCGATGTCCGTCGTCCGGGCCGCGAGAGCGAGATCCAGGGTCTCGGTCGCCGTGCACATCGCAAACAGAAAGCCTCCACCCTCCACGTACGCGCGAATCTCCCGAGCAACGGCCTTCTTCAGCTCGGGAACGCTCGGGTACCCGAACTCGGCAGCCACTCCCTCGTTGCGCTCGACCGCCTCCCGCAGCCATTCGGTGCCCGCGTAAGTCAGATAGAACTTCGAGTACTGGCCGGTGAAGTCCTCGTGGTGGAGGTGGAGCCAGTCGAAATCGGACAGCCTCCCTGCCAGCACCTCCGTATCCCAGACGGTCTCGTAGGGGATCTCCGCGTACTCGAGGGCTAGCGTCACCGCATCATCCCACGGCGAGCTGTTCGGCGGTTTGTATACGGCCACCTTCGGAGCCCGCTCGAGGGGAACCGATTCCATATTCGAGCTTTCGATCTCGGCTCGGATCCGGGCGAGCTCGGCCGGACCGACCGGCTCGACGGCCACGCCCATCAGGGCTGCCATTCGCCGGACCGCCGGCATGTCCGGGATGATGAACGAGCCGTCACGGTAGTTCAGAAGCCAATCGGCCCGTTCCTCCGCCTCCAGGACCTTGTAGGCGAGCCCGTAGGCCTTGAGGTGGTTCTCCTGAGCGTCGTCCATCGGTACCAGCAGCTGGCCCGATCCACGGGCGGGCACGGCGAGCACCACGAGCACGGCCAAGGCGACGCGCATGTAGAGCGCGCTCATCCGCCCCCAGCCTCCGAGCGCGAGATGGCGAGCCACTCGGCGCGCAGGCGCCGAGCCAGCGGCGTCACGGCGCTCTCCGGATACTCGAGGATCAGCCGCTCCAATCGAGACACCGGCAAGGAAGCGGCGTCGCCGAAGGGCTGCAGGGCTCGCTCGTGTCTCGCGATCGCCAACAGGGCGACGGGCGACTCCGGAGCCACGGGATACCGGTCGATCAAGCGCTCTCGAAGAGCCACTGCCTGAGCTGCGAAGCCTGCCTCGTCCAAGCCGGAGGCGGCCAGCGCCATGGTCTCAGGCGAGGTGTCTCCGCACTCCCACTCGCGGAGACCCTCCTCGAGCTCGGCCGGCGTCGGCCGGCGAGCGATCAAATGAAGCAGGTGACCGAACCGTTTGGCTGTAGCGGAATCCGAGCTGGCCAGGGCGCCGGCCAACCGGATCGCGGAGGTACGGGTGCCGACCTCGGAGGCGGTGGCGCTCGTGGCATCCTCCAGTGCCCGGATGGCGCCGACCACGTCCCCGACGTACAGGCGAACGTACCCGAGCTCGAGCGCCAGCCGGGCATGCAGCACGACATCGCCGGTCGGCGTGATCGAGGTGCCGGTCACGAGGATTCGCTCGGCGTCGGACAACCGGTCGGCGCGAACGAAGCTCCGGGCTAGCTCGATCCGCATCTCGACCAGCTCCGACTCCGGCTGCGGGTAGGTCCGCTGGAAGTCCGCCAGCATCAGCTCCGCGCGGCCCGTCTCAGAAAGCGTGAGGCTGAAGAGGCGGCGCGCCGAGACGCGGTGCACGTCGGTTCCTCGAGCAACGCTCCGAAGCAGCTGATCGAACGCTCTGCGCGCACGCGTGGAATCGCCGGCTTGGAACGCCATGTTGGCGGCAGAGGCGCGCCATCTGTCACGCCGGACTGGGTCGGCGATGAGGTCTGCGAGCCGCTCCGCCGCCCAGGCACCCTGGTTGTGGGCCCCCGATGCGCGCGCCCCCTCGGCGAATCGCGCCAGAAACTCACTGCGCTCGGGGAGAGGCAGGCGACCCTCCAGGTCCCGTGCCAGCTCACCGGCACGCTCGGGGACGCCGAAGCGGAGCATCAGATGCGAGGCGGCGACAATGGCGGCCGGCGGCATCCCACGCACGGCGGCCGCGACGGCATCTACGAACGCGTCGCGGACGTCGTCATCTCCACCCACCGCCTCCTCCAGCACCGCCGCATCTCCATCCGTCACCGTCAGCCGCACCCATTCGTCTGCCGCTGCCCTGTAATCGCCCATCTGGAGCGAGAGAGTGCCGAGCTCGACCGCGAAAACCGAACGGCTGCCCAGCTTCCGTCGCCCGCGTCGGAGAGCCTCGGCGCCGGCTTCGGGGTCTCCGGAGGCCAACTCCGCGCTCGCCCACGCGACGTATGCACCGGCCTCGGTCGGTCGAGCCTCTGCCCATCCCGCCGCGACGGACCGAGCCGAGTCGGCCAGGCCGGCAGCCAGGAGGGCATCGATCCAAAGACGCCTCAGGTCCTCCGAGGCAGCTTCGTCTCCGCCCGCGCGCGCGAAACGGGGAAGGAAGGGAGCGACGCGTTCCCGACGCGCTGCCACCTCCAGCAGGAGAGCCAGCCCCGGTCTGGAAGCCGGGCGCTCGTCCAAGAGGCCCTCGAGAACCGAGATCGCCTCGTCCGGTCGATCGACGGCATCGAGGCGCGCGGCCCACTCCACGAGCCGCCTTTCGTCCTGAGGGGTCGTCCGCTGAGCCAGCGCGACCGAGAGACCGGGAGACGAGACCAGAAGCACGAGTGGGATGAAAACCAACGTCCGCAGGCATGCAGAGGTCATCACGGCCGGCTTGGCTCCTCCGGCTCTTCCGCCACCCGGTTCAGCCGGTCGAAGTAGTCCAGGACCATCCAGCGGTAGGCGGGCGGAAGCCCGCGTAGAACCGCTTCGGTCGGGTGTGGATAGCGCGGCCCCGCCAGAACCGCCGGATCGAGGAGCGGCACCTCCGACGGCAGATCGGCACCGGGCCGGGATTCGCGCCGGTCGGGCTCCTCATCCTCCCGTTCGAGCGACCGCCCGGCGTCCAGCAGACGGCGGAAAAGCGTCTCCTGCCGCTTCACGGTCTCGGGATTCAGGCCGCCCGACTCAAGGCGGCGCGCCAACTCGCCCGCTTCACGCGCCAGAGCCTCCGGCCGCACCAGGAGATCCTCTCGATCTCCCGCTCGCTCCGCCAGCTCTCGCAGGTTGCGCTCGACCTCGGCCTGCCCCTCCGCCAGCTGCTCCATACGGGAGCCGACGGGCCGTCCGTCCTCCTGTAGGAACAGGAGAGAGCCACCCTCGCGGCTGAGTCCTTCCTGCATCCTGGCGGCTCGAGCCAGCTGCTCGAGCATCTCGGCCGTGCCACTACCGGACCCGGCTGCCTGCACGGCCCCGGCGCTGGCGAGTAATCGGGCGGCGAGCTCGTTCAGTGCCTCGGCGATGGCCATCGCCTCTCCTCGGGTCGGCCTCTGTGCGGAGCCATCCTGAAACCTGGACAGCACATCATCCATCCGCCCCGCAGCTTCCGTCGCCGCCACGGCAGAGCCCCGGTCCAAAAGCGCCGTTCGGCGGCCCGCCTCAGCTAGGCTCCCGAACAGGTTGTCCAGACCGCCCCGGAGCGCCGCCTGGCGGCCCTGAAGGGTGGTCCGGTCGAGCCCACCCGCCGGGCCCGAGTACCCTTCCGCCAGCGCCTCCTGCTCCGTGGCTAGCGCGAGTGCCTCACGCCGAGCGCGCTCGAGCGCCTCCATGGCCTCGGCATTCCAGTCCCGGCCCAGCGCCTCCTCGGCCGTCGCCAGCGTGGCAGCCGCCTCGCTCAGCCGCTCGGCCGCCTCGCCTGCCTCGGTCTCGGCAGGGTTCCCCTTCGCGCGCTCGCCCGGCGGCTCGCCCTCGTCTCCGGCCGACCGCGCCGCCGCCCTCGCTCTATCGGCCGCTTCGGAAACCGCCTCTCCGGCAGCCCGCACGGAATCGGCAGCCTCGGCAGAGGCGCGCGCGCTCAGACTGGAACCCAACCTCTCGCTCAGCTCCTCGATCAGGCGACCCAGCTGCTCGGCATCCGAGGCAAGCGTCTCCTCTTCGTGACGCCACGCTTCATCCACTTCGGAAGCCTGCGCGATCGCATCCTGCCGCCGCGCGAGCTCCTCCGCGGTGTTTCGGGCCGACTTCACGCCCTGCTCCAGCGCTACTCGCTCCAGGATGGCCACGCTCCGCTTCAGATCCTCACGTAACCGCCCGGAGTCCTCCGCGAGTCGCCCGAGAGCCGCCTGGAGCCGCTCCGGCCGGAGGTCCCGCAGCGCCTCTCGGAGCGCGCCGATCCGTTCCCCTAGCTCAGACTCGAGGAGGCGGCGATACAGCTCCTCGAGCTTACCCATCTCCTCGCGGAGGCCCGCATCCAATAACGCCTCCGACAAGCCCTGCAGCGTTCCGGCCCGATCCGTCAAGTCCTGCAGATCCCGCTCGAGCCTCTCCGCGCGCTCGATGACGTCCCGGCCTTCCTCTGTCGCCTCGTAGGAGAGGCCGCCATCGCGCTCGCCTCGGGAGGACCGCGCCGCGGAAGCTTGCTTCGTGGCAAGGGCAGCACGGGCTCTTCCCTGCGCCTCACGCGCGCGCCGCTCGAGGTCCTGGATCGCTTCGGCCGTTTGCCCGGCGGCACGGGCCAGTGAATCCGCGCCGAGGGCCGCCGCCTCGCGAAGCTGCCTCAGCGTGGGGAGGAACGCGCGCATAGTGTCGGAGCTAGCAGGGGCGTGTCCGGGGTGGGCGTCGCGAGCGCGGACGAAGTAGTACAGGGTGTCGCCGGGGAGTAGCTCGTGCTCACCCCCCTCCACGACTGCCCTGAGGATCATGCGCGCGGCGGGCTTCGGCGGGGCAATCGATGTGGTCACGGTCACGCCCGCACCTGCCGCCGATACTTTCCAGCCTACCAACTCGACTTCGGAGATACCGATGTCATCCCGAACATCGACCACCAGCGGAAGGCGGAGCGTCGAACCGAGGGCCCGATCTCCATCCGGGTGGAGGATCCGGACATCCGGAAGGCTGTCACGCACAATTCGTATCTCGAGAGGTGGGGGAAGGACCAAGCCCGTCGTTCGAGCGGCGGAGATGATCCCCCAACGCCACTCGCCGCTCATCCGGGGTCGGAAGCGGCCGCCGAACCTCTCGCCGTCGACGGTGAACGAAACGGGCGAGTCACTCGGCCGATCGCCGGGCGGAGCCAGCGTGACTTCACTCAGAGGGCCGTTCGCTGCCCCCCGTACGTGTACCGTCGTGCCCTCCGGAATCGCGAGCGTTGAGAAAGGGCGCTCCAAACGCTCGGAGGGCCGGAGGAGGTAAGTCGGATAGCCGAGCTCCAGCGAGAGATCCCTCAGAAGGAGCGGGTCCAGAGGAGAGATCTCGATGATCCCGCTCGCCCGGCCGGCCAGATCCTCGGCCCACAACCGCGTCCGGGCTCGGATCGGCTCACTTCGGACCTCGGCCGCTCCGCTGGCCGGGTCGACATCCAGCTCACGAGAGCGTGGTGGCTCGCCGGCAGCGTGCTCGAACAACGTCACGCGAGAGCGCCCCTGCGCGGATACGCGCAGGGGCGCCGTCTCTCCTCGTGGGACGCTCGCGGGCGCGAACACACGGAGCTCGGAGACCGGCACCGACGCGAGCGCTCGCCACGGCGCGGCCCAGAGGCGTGCCGCGTGCGCCGTGGGGACGGGTCGGACGAGAGCTGACAGCACGACCAGTCCGATCGCCGCCGAGGCTGCGACGGTGCCGGCGACGACGCCGAGACGCCAGCGCGTGTTGCTGCCGGGAAACAGATCGGAGGCCGAACGGCCCGCGACCTCGCGCGACACGCTTCGCCGGTGAGCGATGACCAGCTCCTCGGACTCTCCCGGCTTCACGGGGCCTAACTCGAAAGCAGCCCGGAGCTCGCCATCGCGCAGCCCCGTCGCTTTCTCGGCCTCCGCCGTGAGAGCATCGAGGCTCAGCTCGGCCCTCGCCTTCCGCCTGACCCGGGAGAGGAGGATGGCGAGCGCGGCCAAGCCGATCACCTGGAGGAGCACCGCCGGAAGCCGCCCCCCCCCCGATGCGGTCGGAGTGAGCGTCGCGAGCAGAAAGGCCGCACCCAGGGTTGCCACCCCCAGGGCCGCCGAGACGAGGCTCGCCAGGCGGCGCAAGGCGCCCGCGCTCGACCGCACGCCGGCCAGTTCGGTCCCGGTCTGCCGATCTATCATCCGGCTCTCAACCTGCACGACCCCCCGCTCTCCACACGTTAGGACCGGTCCTCGGCGCGACCGAAACGCAGCCCGAAGTCGTACGCTACGTTACGCGGTACACCGAAGGCCTTCACCAGCTTCGCTCCGATGTCACGGGTGCTCAGGCCCCGCTCTCCAAGCTGCCGGGCCTCTCGCTCTATCTCGTCGAGCAGGTCCTCCCATCCGGCCGATTCCGGCGCGGCCTCCAGCACGAGGGTGATCTCGCCCCTGGTCTGTTCCCCGAATTCCGGCGCGAGTTCCGCGACGGTGCCTCGCCGAATCGTCTCGTGGAGCTTCGTGAGCTCCCGGCAGATCACGCAGCAGCGCGCGCCGAGGCCGGCCGCGGCGAGCTCGCCCAAGAGCCCTCCGATCCTCTTGGGTGACTCGAAAGCCACCACCGTCATCGGAAGCCGTGCCAGGAGTTGAATCCACGCCGCCCTGTCGGAAGTCCGGCGAGGCGGGAAGCCGAGGAAGGCGAAGCGGTCGCCTGGAAAGCCCGACGCCGCCAGGGCGGCCGTGACCGCCGAGGCGCCGGGAACCGGAACGACTCGACCATCCCTCTCGAGAAGCGTCCGCACCAGACGCGCCCCCGGGTCGGAGACAACCGGCGTACCGGCATCGGAAACGAGCGCGCAGCTCCTGCCGTTCTCGAGGAGATCCAGGATCTCGGCGATCCGAGCCACCTCGTTGTGCTCGTGAAGCGAGCGCAACCGAGTCTCCGAACCGAGCCAGCCGAGGAGCCGGCCGGTACGCCGCGTATCTTCCGCGTAGACGACGTCGACCTCGCAGAGGACCTGGCGGGCCCGATCCGTGATGTCCGCACGGTTGCCGATCGGGGTACTGACCAGATAGAGAGCGCTTTCCATTCCTACAACAACGCCTCCCGCTCCACGTTTGGGAACAGGGAGGCGTCGACCTCGACGGAGAGCCTTGCAGGGGGATCCGGCCTCGCCGCGAGAGGGCCTGCCCCCGTCGTGAGCTCTCAGCTGTGTTGTTGGATCTTCCGCTCGAGTGCGGCCTTCGGCACCGCCCCCACGACCGTGTCGACGTGGCGGCCATCCTTGAAGAACAGGATGCTGGGGATCGAGCGCACGGCGAACCGCATGGCCGTCTTTTGGTTCTCGTCGACATCCAGCTTCCCGACCTTGACCGAGTCTGCGTTCTCCTCGGCCAGCTCCTCCACGACGGGGGCCACCATCCGGCAGGGCCCGCACCATGCGGCCCAGAAGTCGATCATGGCGAGGCCCTCGTGGGACTCTATCTCCGTCGCGAAGTTGTCGTCCGTGATCGTGACCAGCTTGGTATCCGTGGTCATCATCTCTCCAGTCGTCATCTCGGTAGAAAAACGCGGGTACCCGACGTAGTATGCCTCTCGCTTGAGAGTCACGAAGGGCGCTGGTGGTAACGTTCGTTCCCGCCGGCCGATCGTCGGTCCCCGCAACCGAGCCAAGAGGCGTGCCCAAAATCGACCACCTCGGAATCGCGGTCAACTCCCTGGAAACCTCGATACCCCTTTACGCGGCGTTGTTGGGAGAGAACCCGACGGGGCGCGAGGAGGTTCCTTCGGAAGGCGTGAGGGTCGCATTCTTCGGACGTGGAGGTGGTCGGGTGGAGCTCCTCGAGCCGACGGGCGATGACTCGCCTATTGCCGCTTTTCTGGATCGGCGGGGTCCGGGGCTCCATCACGTCTGCTTGAGCGTCGCCGATCTGGAGGAGACCGTACTTCGTGCGGAAGAAGCCGGCGCCATCCTCGTTCCACCAGGGATTCGAAGCGGAGCGGAGGGACGCCGCGTCGCCTTTCTCCATCCCCGGACGGCTGGAGGCGTCCTCATCGAGCTCGTGGAGTTCGAGCGCTGATCGGCCCAACTGCACCGCGATCGACCCAGCCAAGAAAACACATGCCCCGCCCGCGCTTCTCCATCATCATACCGGCTCTTGAGGAGGAAGCGCGGATCGCGGAAACGATCGTCGCGGCGCGGACGGCATACGGCGACGACTGCGAGATACTCGTCGTGGACGGCGGGAGCGCGGACCGAACCCGCGAAGTCGCCGCTAGGCACGCGCGCGTGATCTTGAAGACGGGAGGAAGGGGCGCGCAGCTGAACGCCGGGGCCAAGCGAGCGGCGGGGAACGTCCTCGTCTTCCTGCACGCGGACACGAGCGTCGAAGCGTGCAGCGGCCGGAAGATCGCCGATGCCCTCTCGAGCACTGGCGTGGCGGGCGGCTGTCACCGGTTCCGGGTCCAGCCGCCCGCCGACCGTTTCACCCGATACGCGCTCCTGGAGGCCGGTGTGAACCTGCGTACACGGATCTTCCGGACAGCCACGGGCGATCAGGCGATCTTCGCTCGCCGGGACCGCTTCTGGGAGGCGGGCGGATTCCCGGACTATCCTCTGTTCGAGGACGTGACCCTCGTCAGGCGATTACGCGGGATCGGGCGCTTCGAGAGGATCGACGCCACCGCGCGCACTTCGCGGCGGCGGTGGGAAGACAGGGGCTTTTGGCGCACCGTGGCCTTGCACTGGATCCTCCGAACCGCCTTCCACCTGGGGGTGAGACCGGAACGTCTCTCCGCCTGGTACGACCGCGGCTCGGGCATGCGCCGGGCGATACGCTAGCCTTCGCCGACGAGAGAACTCACGCCCAGCTGCTCCACGAACCACCGTCCATCGGCCAAAACAACGGTGATCGGAATGTTGGCGTTGCCGTATCGGGTCCCGATGATCGTCGCGACGAACCCCCGCTGGTCTTCTCGCAGGTAACCGAGCTCCAGAGGCCGGAGAGAGTAGGCCTGGTGGAGCAACATCCCGGAGAGGACGACCATCCGCTGCTCCACCTCCTGGACTCCCCACGCGTTCTCGGCGGGGCCTCCGTTGGTGCCGAAGAGCCGGCGCATGCGGCTGTACTCCTGCGCCTGCGCCGCGTCGAGGAAGGAGCGAACGGCCTCTTCGGCGCTTGATGCGCCGTACACGGTGCTCGCGCTCCGCCCTGACGGAGTCGTGCCTGCACTCGACTTCGAGGCGCACCCCGGAAGCGATATCGCCAGGGTCGAGCCGGCGAGGACGAGCGCCGCCAACCATAGCTTCCGTCCCTCGATTCCGATGACCGTCATGCTTCGCAAATAGCGCCGGCGAGCTTCGCTGGTCAAGCGGACTCCGGATCGCCCTCGGCGGGGACTCGGACCGCGGTGCC
>JAUVMT010000197.1 GCA_030600085.1 Gemmatimonadales bacterium
CCCCCGACGTGGGCGAGGGGAAGCGTCAGCAGCCAGCGATCTTCGGCGTCCCAGCCCAGGTTCTGGGCGCTCGCCCGGGCCGACGCGAGAAAGGCCCTCCTGGATAGAAGGACGCCCTTCGGCTTCCCACTCGTCCCCGAAGTGGGAACCACCGCCAGGATCGACTCGGGATCGATGGGAGACGTTTCCAGAGGCCCTTCGCCCTTGAGCGGCTCGGAGTCCTCGACGGCCGAGCCAGCGGAGTCCGTGGCTCGAATCGCTGCGCCGGTGTCAGCCACCGCGGCCTTCGCGGCAGGATCGATCTCCAGGGTCGGACCAAGCAGCTCCGACAGCAGTTGGCGCTCTCGCTCCGTGGCTCTCGAATGGATCAATCCTACCGGCACGCCCACCTCGAAGGCCGCCAACAGCGTGACGACGGCCTCCGGCTCTCGGCGTGCCACGACGGCCACGGGGCCGCTCGCGGGGCCCGGCTGCTCGGCGAGCCGCGCCCTCAACCACGCGGCAACGTCGGTCGCCGAGGCGGCCAGCTCCGCGAAGGTGTAGACCCGATCACCGGCGATGAGCGCGAGCCCATCGGGCGCTTCGAGGGCTGCAGCGCGGACGCTCAGCTCTCCGCCGTTCATCATCCGACCTCCCTCCACTCTCCCGGGCCGCCCAGGGAGGCGAGGGGCGGAAGGCCGAGGCCAGGCCGGTCGTGGGAGAGAATCTCGGCTCGGCCGTATGCGGGGAGCTCCAGGGCCGGCCATGTGGAGAGGCCGGCGTGGGGTGCGAGTCCGGCGGCAGGTCCGGGCGGCAGTGCCAGGGCCAGCTCGGCGGCGGCGGCCAAGGCCACGGGTCCGCCGAGCAGGTGGGAGACGACGGGTAGGGCTCCGAGACTCCGCGCCTCGGCCGCCAGCCGCAGACAGCGAAGAGCGCCCCCGTGGTAGGCTGGCTTGAGCACCACGTAGCGGTATCCGCCGGCTTCGAGCGCCGCCGCCAGGCCGGAGTCGTCTCCGGTGTCCAGGGACTCGTCGATCGCGATCGGCACCGGCGACGGAAGCACCTCCGGCAGGCGCGCCAGCGGAAGCGGCTCCTCCACGAACTCGAGGCCCAGATCCGCCGCTGACTGGAGCCAACCCTGCGCCACTTCGGCATCCAGGCTTCCGTTCGCATCGGCTCTTAGAAGAACGCCGTCGCCCAGCTCCACCCGCAGCGCTCCCAGAAGAGCCAGCTCCTCGGCGGGCGCCCGGCCCACCTTCACCTTCAGGCAGCCATAGCCCTCCTCCACCCTTTCCGCGGCCGATGCCAGGAGATCACCGGTCAGAAGGGCGGCCAACGGCACCGCAGGCCGCCGGGACCCGCCTGCTCCGCTTCCCGGCCCGGTTCCCGCCAGCACAACGTGCACGGGGAGGCCGGCAGCCTGACCGGCGAGATCCAGGAGTGCCGTCTCCGCCGCGAATCGTGCCGCAGGCGCGTTCAGGCCGGCTGCGCTCAACGCCGCCCCGATGTCATCCAGCAGGCCGTCGCAGGGATCCAGATCGGGGAGACCGGCCCAATCGACGCCGAGGAGATCAGCGCGGGCCTCGGCGAGCGTGTCCGACGAGAATCCGGGCAGGGGCGAGGCCTCCCCCTGGCCGATCCTACCTTCCCGGTCGCAGATCTCCAGCAGCAATCCCCGGCGCTCCCGCCAGGCCCTCGAGGCGTTCGAGGCGTCGGCCCCGAGGGTGCCGGTCACCTCGAAGATCCGGGCCGCGACCGGCCTGACGACCTCGGTCATGCGCCGAGGACGAGCCCGCCCGAGAGCAGGAGAGCGAAGGTGAGCTCGAGGCGGGCGGTCTCGAAGAGCAGCGGGTTCATCTCCGGACCGGTCGTGGATAGGACCTTCCGCGCCAGCGCGAGCGCGAACGGAGCCGTGAGGAGCGGCAGCAGCACCCACGTGCCGGCCAGACCCTGCAGCACGATGAGGACGGGGACGAGATAGGCCGACGTCAACAGCAGGAGGTACTCGCCGAGCGCGAAGGGGCGGCCCCACCGAACCGCCAGCGTTCGCTTCCCCGCCACCGCGTCGGTCTCGAGGTCCCGCAGGTTGTTGACGACGAGGATCGCGGTGGCGAGAGCCCCCATCGCCAGGGCGCTCCACCAGGCCACGGGCGGCACGTATCCGGCCTGCACGTAGACGGTCCCGCAGACCGCCACGAAGCCGAAGAAGATCAGCACGAAGAGATCGCCGAGACCGTTGTAGCCGAGCGGAAAGGGCCCGGCCGTGTAGGCGAGCGCCGCGACGATCGAGGCGATCCCGATCACAACGACCACAGGTCCTGCGGCCCAGGTGAGGTAGAGGCCGGCCAGCGTTGCGGCGCCGAACGCGCCGATCATTCCGCGACGCATCCCCGAGGGGGGGATGAGGCCGAGCTGAACGGCACGCGGCGGCCCCAGCCGATTCTCGTTGTCGGCACCCTTCACGTAGTCGAAGAGATCATTGGCGAAGTTCGTCCCGACCTGGATGGCCAGGGCGCCGATGAGGGCGGCGATGGCGGGACCGGCGCGAAAACCGCCGATGGCGAAGGCGCAGGCCGTCCCGACCGCCACCGGCGCGACGGCCGCCGGGAGGGTCGGAAGACGGGCAGCGAGCACCCAGGCCTGACGCGAGCCGGGCCTGACGCCGGCTGCCGTCGGACCTATCGAAGTCGCGTGCCCCTCCGCGACCGACCCGGACGGGCTACCCGGCGCATGCTCACGGGAAGCGGGGGAACTTTCCGAACTCGGGTGCACGCTTTTCCAGGAACGCGTTCCGGCCCTCCTGTCCTTCCTCGGTAAGATAGAAGAGGAGGGTGGCGTTGCCGGCCAGCTCCTGCAGCCCCGCCTGGCCATCGCAGTCCGCGTTCAGCGCCGCCTTCAGACAGCGGATAGCCATCGGGCTGTTCCGGAGGATCTCCCGGCACCACCCCACGGTCTCCTCCTCCAGACGCTCGTACGGCACGACCGTGTTCACGAGCCCCATCTCCAGCGCCTGGTCTGCGGAATACTGCCTGCAGAGGAACCAAATCTCGCGAGCCTTCTTCTGGCCCACCATTCGGGCCAGGTAGGACGACCCGTATCCCCCGTCGAAGCTGCCCACCTTGGGTCCGGTCTGGCCGAAGATGGCGTTGTCCGCGGCAATCGTAAGATCGCACATCACGTGCAGTACATGCCCGCCGCCGACCGCGTATCCGGCGACCATCGCGATCACCGGCTTCGGCAGCGATCGGATCTGACGCTGCAGATCGAGAACGTTGAGCCGAGGGATGCCGTCGGTGCCGACGTATCCGCCCTGGCCGCGGACTCGCTGGTCGCCGCCGGAGCAAAATGCCTTCTCGCCCATGCCCGTCAGGATGATCACGCCGATCGCCCCGTCATCCCGCGCGTCGTCGAACGCCCGGCACATCTCCTGGACGGTGAGCGGCCGAAAGGCGTTCCGCACCTCCGGCCTGTTTATCGTGATCTTCGCGATGCCGTCGGAGCTCTTGTGATAGAGGATGTCTTCGAAACCGAAGTCCTCCTGAAGATCCCACTCGACCATTATCGTCCTCCAAGACGTGCGCGTCGCTTCACAACCCCGAATAGGAAGCCGGCGGCTCGGGCAGGCAAGAAAGTCAGGCCGGCTCGGCTTCGAGAGCTTCCAGCGCCTCGTTCACGGCCCGCCGGACACGCTCGTTCTGTTCGACCGCACCGCTGGCAGGGACGCGGGCCTCGACCACCGTGCAGCCGGCCGTCGACAGCGCGGTCTCCACTGCCGAACGAAGGCCCGAGACCGTGATCGGCGCGGCAAAGCGCGTCCCGAATAGGGCCGCGGCGTGCTGCAGCGATGCGGCATGGGGCGTCGTGAAGTGCGGGAGCGCGTCGGCAAGGTCGGGCCGGCCGGCGATCGGCAGCTCCTCGAACAGTCTGCCCCCCTCGTTGTTGACGACGACCACGGCGAGCGGAGCCTCCACGTCGCGCGCCGCCGCCAACCCGCTCAGGTCGTGCAGAAAGCTGACGTCGCCCACGAGTAGGACCGTGGGGCTTCCGGAGCGGCTGCACGCCCCGGCGGCGCCGGAAACGAGGCCGTCGATGCCGCTGAGTCCTCGCTGGGACAGAACGCGCGCCGGCCCGCGGCCCGGCGGGCACCACGCGTCCACCTGGCGCACCGGAAGGCTGTTTCCGAGCACCAGTAGTCCCTCGCGTGGCAGCGCTCGCGGCACCGCCCGGGCGATGGCTCCCTCGCTGAGGTCATCGCCGGCCTCGGCCAGCTCACTCTCGGCCGCCCGGGAGGCGATCTCATCGGCACGCCGCACCGCTCGCATCCAGGCTTCTGGGTCCGGCCCTCCCCGATCAACATCTCCGCCGCCGCGAGCAGCCCGCACTCCTTCCGCTCCGTCCTGCGCAAGAACGTCGACCATGGCGTCGGCGAAGGCACCCGAGTCGCTCCGCACGATTAGGTCGGCCGAGCTCTCGGGATCGGGCCAGCCGAACGGGGCCACCACGGCCCGATAGACGTCCGGGTCTCCGGCCGCGTCGGCCAGGAGCTGCAGCAGGCCCGTCGACGTCGGCGCGCTCCCCATCTGGATGATCAGGTCCGGCCGCAGGCGTTCCCGTCCGGACGCGCTGCGGTAGACCGGATCGAAGTAGCCGAAGAACGTGAGGTCGTTCGCGCCGTCGTACCCGAAGCGCAGCTGGCTGGTCGCCTCCGCCGCTA
>JAUVMT010000007.1 GCA_030600085.1 Gemmatimonadales bacterium
GTGTGGCTCCTCTCGCCCTCGAGTCTCGAGAACGTGTAGCCGCCCTCGAGCTGAACGCGGCCTGGGGCCACGCTGGCCGGGCTCTCTGTGAAGTCGGGCCGGTCGGTGACGAGCGCGTCAGCCCAGGGATCCGGCTCATCCTGCCGCGCGGACTGAGCGTGCAGCGACCCGGCCGCCAGACAGAAGAGGCAGAAGTGGGAGAATAGGGCCAGCGCTAGCGCCGCGGGGGGCGATGCCGCCGGACCGAATCGGACGGCCTTTCCTTCCTGTCCTCGTGCGTCGTTCACGTTATCTGCAGTCCGTTCGATCTCTTCCAAGGACCTCCGGCCTGTGCGCGACCGCCGCGAACGCGGTAAATTGGCGCCGCCTGGCGGATCGAGCTGCCGGATTCAAGATTTTAGGGCTCCCTAAATATTTATTTAGATCGCCCTAAATATGCAACCCCTAGGGGTGTCGGCGGCCGAAGTGGGGATAGGCCTTTCTCGAGATGACATCTAGGACGACGAATACCTCTATGCAGGTAGCGATACAGGAGCCCCGGGCCGAAGAGGGTGCCTCGAGCGCACGGATTTCGGCCGAACAACTCGATCGGGCGATCCATCTCGCGCGCGAGAACCTCCTGGGACTCCAGCTCGAGGACGGGCACTGGAGGGGCGAGCTCGAGGCGGACAGCGTGCTCGAGTCGGAGTACATCCTGCTGCTCCACTTCCTGGGAAGGACGGAGGAGGAGCGCGTTAAGAAGATGGCGCGCCGCATCCGACGCCTGCAACTGCCCGATGGAGGTTGGGCGATCTACCACGGCGGTCCGCCGGAGGTGAGCGCATCGGTCAAGGCGTACTTCGTTCTGAAGCTTCTCGGGGATGACCCGGACGCGCCGCACATGGCCAAGGCTCGCCGGGTGATCCTGGACCTCGGCGGTATCGAAGCCACCAACACCTACACCCAGATCTACCTGTCCATCTTCGGGCAGTACGGCTGGGAGAGGTGCCCCGCCGTGCCGCCCGAGATGCTGCTTCTACCGGGGTGGTTCTACTTCAACCTGAACGAGATGTCCTCCTGGTCACGCGGCATCTTCGTCCCGCTGTCGATCATCTGGGCGTACAAGCCGCAGTGTCCGGTTCCCGAGCACGCGCACATCCCCGAGCTGTTCCTGCCGGCGAGCGAGTCTCGGACGACGACGAACGGCGATGGCGCCTGGACGAGAGGATGGCACTACCTGTTCCACCGTGCGGATCAGGGGATCAAGCTTCTGGAGCGTGGGCGCTTCAAGGTTCTCCGTCGCAAGGCGCTGCGCGTCGCCGAGGAGTGGACCCGAAGGCGGCTCGTCATGAGCGACGGTCTGGGAGCGATCTTCCCCGCGATCGTCAACACCGTGTTCGCCTTCCGCTGTCTCGGCTATTCGCTGGATGATCCGGTCATCGAGAGTCAGCTCCGTGCGCTCGAGAAGCTGGAAGTCGACCTCGGGGACACGCTGAAGATTCAGCCCGCGCTCTCGCCGGTGTGGGACACGGCCCAGGGGGCCCGGATCCTCGCGGCGACCGGTCTCGACCCGGACCACGAGGCGCTCCGGCGAGCGGCGGAGTGGCTGCTCACCAAAGAGGTCAGACATCCCGGGGACCGGCAGCGGAAGAACGGCCGCCGTGAGGTCAGCGGCTGGTACTTCGAGTACGCGAACGAGTTCTACCCCGACTGCGACGACACGGCGATGGTCCTCACCGCCCTCGGGCGGATGCGGATCACCGACCCCGAGCTCGGAGAGCGGGTCGACGCGGCACGGCGTCGTGCGCTTCGATGGCTGCTCTCGATGCAAAACCCCGACGGCGGGTGGGCGGCCTTCGACCGGGGCTGCGACAAGGTGCTGCTGAAGCTGATCCCGTTCGCCGATCACAACGCGATGATCGATCCCAGCTGGGAGGACATCACGGGTCGCGTGCTCGAGACGCTCTCGCTCGAGGGCTTCGATCCGAACGACCGCGCGGTTCAGCGGGCCATCTCGTTTCTCGATTCGCGCCAATGCGAGGACGGCACGTGGTACGGCCGCTGGGGCTGCAACTACATCTACGGCACCTGGCTGGCCCTGGACGGCCTCAGCCGGTTCGGCGTGGACATGCAGCAGGAGCGTTACCAAAGGGCCGTTCGTTGGCTGCGGTCTCGCCAGAACGAGGATGGCGGGTGGGGCGAGACGCTACGCTCGTACGAAGAGCCGGCGCTGAAGGGCATCGGCGACAGCACGGCCGCCCAGACCTCCTGGGCGCTGCTGGGGCTGTTCGCGACCGGCGACTACACGTCCGATGAGGTCTACCGCGGCGTGGATTTCCTCAGGCGCATGCAGCTCGAGGACGGCTCCTGGGACGATGAGCATTGGACGGGCACCGGCTTCCCGAAGGTGTTCTATCTGAAGTATCACCTGTACGACGACTACTTCCCGCTGCTCGCCCTCGCCACGTACCGTCAGGCGATCGATCTCTGAGATGCGTTTTCCTCTCCACATCACGACCGACATGGTCCGGCTGCAGGTGAAGAACGCCCTGCAGGGCAACAAGCGTTTCCCGTTCGTGATGATGCTCGAGCCTCTGTGGACCTGCAATCTCGCTTGTCTCGGCTGCTCGGTGGAGCGGCATACCGGGGAGCTCAAGGACCGCCTCCCGGTGGATGTCTGCCTCAAGGCGCTGGATGACTGCGGGGCGGGAGCGGTATCGCTGTGCGGAGGAGAGCCGACGATCTACCCGGAGCTCAAGGAGCTCATCGACGGGATCATCGCCCGCAGGAAGCACATCTATCTATGCACCAACGCGCTGCTGCTCGACAAGCGCGTGTTCGGCAAGATCGAGCCCCAGAAGCGACTCACGATCAACGTTCACCTCGATGGGATGAGAGAGACCCACGACTACGTCGTCGACCGGGGAGGCGTGTTCGACAAGGCGATCGCGATGATGAGGGAAGCCAAGCGCCTCGGCTATCACGTGATCACCAACACGACGGTCTACAAGGAGACCTCGATCGCGGAGGTTGAGGAGCTGTGCGAGTTCCTGACGCGTGACGTGGACATCGATGGGATGCTCATCTCGCCCGGCTATCAGTACGAGTCCGTCGAGGAGAACATCTTCCTGACCGGTCAGGACATCGAGCGGAAGTTCAAGCGCGTCCTCGAGCTCTCGAAACGCTACAAGTTCAGCTCCACGCCGATGTTCCTGGAGTTCGCGGCGGGCTCTCGAGACTACGCCTGCTCTCCCTGGAGCACCGTGACCTTCACCCCGATGGGTTGGAAGGGTCCCTGCTACTTGATCCAGAAGACGAACACCTTCGACTGGGATGAGTTCTGGAACGGTACGGATTGGAGCTACTGGGAATCCCGATCCGATCCGCTGTGCACAAACTGCAAGATGCACTCGGGCTTCGAGGCGTCCGCGGTCATCGAGCTGCGGAGGAACCCGCGTGACATGGCGCGGATGGTGAAATGGAATCTCGCCGGGTAGCAGCCATCTCAGGCGGCCCGCGGACGGCCGTCGTGGCCGCGATACCGGAGGAAATCGCTCCTCTGGTAGGGCGGCTGAGGAACCGGACCAAGGCTCCACTGGCGGTGGAGGCCTCGGGTGGCTGGCTCAGCCTGACGGTGGGCTTCCTCGGTGACGAGCCGCTGGCGGTTCTCGTCACGGGGGATGGGGCGGCACGTGCTCGGTACGGCGTGCGGGCTCTGCTGGAGGCCGTGCCGGTGAGCCGGTTGCTGGCTGTCGGCTCGGCCGGCGGCCTCACCCCGGAGCTCGAGACGGCGGATCTCATCATGGCGCGTCAGGTCATCTCGACCGACGGGTCGCGCCGCGAGGCACCGGAGGCGTCGGACTCGGCCGCTCGGGCCGCCGGTGCAAGGCTCGGCACTGTCGTCACGGTCGATGATCTGGTCCTGACGGCGGATGAGAAGCGCCGCATGTGGGAGAGCGTTGGTCCGTCGGAGGACGCGGGCGTTCTCGATCTGGAATCCGCCTACTTCGTCGAGGCGGCCGAGGAGGCCGGGGTCCCGTGGGTCGTCATTCGAGCGGTCTTCGACACGGCGTCCGAGACCCTTCCGGACTTTCTTCATGACTGCTCTGGACCGGGCGGGGAGATCCGGAGGCCGGCCGTTCTGCGTCACGCCGCACGCCATCCGCGAGTCATACCCGACCTTTTGCGAATGAGGAGCCGGATCGACCTTTGTGGTCGGGCTCTGGCGGAGGCCGTGGCCGGCTATCTTGCCATCTCGGTTGGCATTTCAACGCGGGTGGCGAGCTGATGGCACCCACCGGAACGATCGAGGCCGAGCGGGACTCGGCGATGTCCGGCTTTCTTCTCCGGCTCGGCGAGTTCCGCGGGCGTCTGGAGAAAGAGCTGGCCGACTTCTTCGACCGGAAACTCCGCGAGGTGTCGGAGGAGCCGGAGAGCCGCGAGCTCGTCGAGGAGGTGCGTCGTCTCGTCACCGGCGGCGGAAAGCGCCTCAGGCCGGCACTGGTCTACCAGACCTACCGGGCGTGTGGCGGAGATTCCGATGAGGCGGTGCTGCCGCTCGCCATGAGTTCGGAGCTTCTCCACACCTATCTGCTCATTCACGACGACATCATGGACCACAGCGAGATGCGCAGAGGGCAGCCCTCCGCGCACGCTCGCTTCCAGGAGATCCACCAGGCTCGCGGCCGGCCCGGCGACGGCGCCGACTTCGGGCGTTCGGTGGCCATCCTGCTCGGTGATCTCGCACACACGTGGGCCGTGGAGCTGTATGCGTCGGCCCGCTCCTCGCTTGGCGACGAATCGGAGAACGGGCGTGTTCTCGACACGGCGTTCTCGGGAATGTGCGAGGAGGTGATCCGCGGCCAGTACCTGGAGATGCTGCTTCCATACGAGCCCGATCCGACCGAGGACCAGCTGCTTCGGGCGCTCCGCCTCAAGTCGGGCCGGTACTCCGTCGAGCGTCCGATACAGCTCGGGGCGCTACTGGCCGGAGCTCCGCCAGGAGCGCTGGCGGCGCTGGCTCGGTACGGCCGGGCCGTGGGAGAGGTCTTCCAGCTACAGGATGATGTGCTCGGCACCTTTGGCGACGCGGACGCGGTCGGTAAGCCGGTGGCGTCCGATCTGATCGAGGGCAAGTACACCTTCCTCATCCACCGGACGCTGGGGCTCGCCGAGGCAGGCGAGGCGAAGGAGCTTCGCGCGATGCTCGGACGACAGGATCTGGGAGAGGAGGAGGCGAGTCGCGCGAGAGAGATCATCCTCAAGTCCGGCGGGCTCGAGGCCGTCTCCCAGATGATCGAGGAGCGTCTGGAGGACGCCCGGTCGGCGCTGGAAGAGGCGCCGCTGAGATCCGGAGATCACGGGTTCCTGGAGGGCTTGATCGATTACTCGGGACACCGGGACCGATGAGCGACCGGGACACCGCGACGGCGATCGAGCGAGACCGGAAGGCCGAGCACATCCGCCTGGCGCTCGACGCCAGCAACCAGGCCGGACGCTGCTTCTTCGACGACTACGCCTTCGAACACAGGGCGTTGCCCGAGATCGCCTTGGACGATATCGACCTTTCGGTCGAATTCCTCGGAAAGCGCATCGACGCGCCCCTCCTGGTTTCGTGCATGACCGGCGGCACGGAAGTGGCGGGTGAGATCAACCGGAACCTGGCACGGGCGGCGGAGGATCGCCGCATAGCTCTCGGCGTCGGCTCGCAGCGCAAGGCGATCGAGGATCCGCTCCAGGCTGCCAGCTTCCAGGTGCGGGATCTCGCGCCCTCGATCCCTCTCCTGGCGAACCTCGGGGCCGTTCAGCTCAATTACGGGTACGGAATCGCAGAATGCCGGGCCGCCGTAGAGATGATTGACGCGGACGCCCTGGCGTTCCATCTAAATGTGCTCCAGGAGGCGATTCAGCCCGAAGGCGACACGGATTTCAGCGATTTGTTGCCGAAACTGGGAGAAATCGCGCGGGAGCTCGAGGTTCCGGTGATCGCCAAGGAGATCGGCTGCGGGATCTCCGGTGACACGGCTCGGGCGCTGGCGGAGCAGGGGATCCGAATCATCGACACGGCCGGGTTGGGTGGGACGAGCTGGGCTCGCATAGAGGCTCGTCGCGCCGATGACGTCGAGATCGGCGAGCTGTTCGTCGATTGGGGCGTTCCGACGCCTGTCTCGATCCAGGAAGTGGCTGCCGTCCCGGGCGTTACCGTGATCGGGAGCGGTGGGATCAGAAACGGACTGGACGCGGCGAAGGCGATCGCCCTCGGCGCTCATCTGGTAGGCACGGCGTACCCGCTGTTGAAGCCCGCCACGGTGTCGGCCGAGGCGGTGATCGAAAGGGTCGGGCGGATCGTGGACGAACTCAGGATCGCGATGTTATGTGTGGGGACACGTACGATCGACGAGCTTCGGCGCGTCGACCTGCTTAAAAGGTCCAGGACATGAGCAAAGCAGCCACCGTAACCTCTAAGGCGTCCAAGGCCTCTGTGGCCCGGACGCGGGACCAGTTGGTCCAGGCGCTCGTCGCGGGGGAGATCGGCTTTCACGAGCTTCCACGCGATCTTCCTCCGGAGGTTCAGGCGGAGATCAGGCGGCAAGCCCTCGAGCGTCTGACCGGCGCCAGTCTGGAAGACATCGGGTACTTCTCGCTCGACTCGAACCGGGCCGCGCTCCGAAACTGCGAGAACTTCATCGGTGTGGCGCAGGTCCCGATGGGCATCGTGGGGCCGTTGCACGTGCGAGGCGAGCATTTAGATGAGGAAGTCTATGTGCCGCTCGCCACGACGGAGGCCGCGCTCGTGGCCAGCACGAACCGGGGGTGCTCGGCGATACGCGCCGCCGGCGGAGCCCGGGTGCACGTGGAGGACGTCGGGATGACGCGGGCGCCCGTCTTCAGGACGGCGGGGATCGACGCCACTCGGAAGTTCATAGGGTGGGTCGAGGAGCGGATAGACGAGATCCGCTGCATCGCCGAGAAGACGAGCCGCCACTTGAAGCTGCTCGACGTTCGATCCAAGAGCTTCGGCACGACGGTGCTGCTGCGCTTCCGGTTCGCCTCCGGAGACGCCATGGGGATGAACATGGCGACGATCGCCTGCGACCGGATCGTCCGGGAGCTCATCGAGCCCGAGACCGGTGTCGATTGCATCGCCCTATCGGGCAACTACTGCGTCGACAAGAAGCCGGCGGCGATCAACTTCCACGAAGGAAGGGGCAAGCGGATCTTTGCGGAAGTCATCCTCGAGGCTGCCGTGCTGCGCAGAATCCTCAAGACGACGGCACGCACGCTCGTCGAGGTTCAGTATCGGAAGAACCTTCTAGGCTCGATCGCCGCGGGCGCCGTGGGCTTCAACGCGCACTACGCCAACCTGCTGGCCGCGCTCTTCATCGCGACGGGACAGGACCCGGCGCACGTCGTGGAAGGCTCTCTCGGCATCACGTGCATCGAGGCGTTCGGCCCCGAAGCCGTCTACGCCTCGGTCTACTTGCCGGCCGTGCCGATCGGATGCGTCGGTGGCGGAACAGAGCTGAACACGCAGAGGCAAGCCCTCGAGATGTTGGGGATCAGGGCGGATCCGAAGCAGCCTGGAAGAGCCGCGCTGCGCCTGGCGGAGATCTTCGGGGCCACCGTGCTGGCGGGGGAGATGTCGCTGATGGCGGCGTTCACCTCTCAGGATCTGGCCAGCGCGCACGAGAAACTGGGCCGCGGAAATGCATCCCCAGACGCTCGGTCCGGCAGCGGCTGACGGCGCCCCGGTAGTTTCCGGGGCTCTTGGGTGGTCAGGGAGCGGGCGGCGGGGGTCGCCCGCTCTGCGCTTGTAACGATGTTGACCACCGTTCGGGCCTCGGTACCGGGGAAGTTGATTCTCATGGGGGAGCACGCGGTCGTGTACGGTCATCCGGCGCTTGTCACGGCCGTGGATCTGCGCCTCGTGGCCGCGGTGACCCAGAGGCCGAGGATGACGGACGGCGGGTCCGTCACGATCCGCGCGACCGAACGTGCGGGTGGCACCCTTCAGGCGCTGGAGCTCCATTCGACGTGGGCCAGCCTGGCCTCCTACGCCGAGTCGGTGCGGGAGCGCTGGGAGCGCTATGCCGACGCGCCCACCGCGGAGGGCTTCGAGGGCGTGAGTGACGATGACCCCGCCCACCTCATCAAGATCGCGCTCGGCGAGGCCATCGCCTACCTGTTGGAAGAGCCCGGAATCATCGCTTCGACCGATCCTCCATCCCTGACGCTCGAGGTGGAGTCCCGGATTCCGCTCGGACGGGGCATGGGCAGCTCGGCGGCGCTGGCCGTCGGCGTCGTCGCCGGCACCCTCGCCGCCTGCGGGCCTCCCGTTGCGGACGAAATCGTCGAGCGGATCGCCCTCGAGGTGGAGAGGCGGCAGCACGGGTTCCCTTCAGGTGTCGATGGGTCCACGGTCCTGCAGGGCGGAATGGTGTGGGCCGAACCGGACGCGAGGGGAGAACTCCAGTTCAGCCGGGCGCTGGATCGCTCGAAGCTGCTGGCGGCGTTCCGCGTGTTCGACACCGGGTCGCCGGCCGAATCAACGGGTACGGTCGTGGAGGCGGTACGCGAGCGCGTGGAGGAGGCTCCCGAACGCTACGGGCGGCTCCTCGACCAGATGGGCGACACGACGCGGACGTTTCGGTCCGAGCTCGCCGAGAGCGAGCCCGAGCCGGCCGCCGTGATTGCCTGCATCCGCGAGTACGAGCGCGGGCTGGAGGAGCTGGGCGTCGTCCCCGGGGAGGTTCGAGAGCTGATTCGGAAGATCGAGGCCGAGGGCGGCGCCGCGAAGATCTCGGGGGCCGGCTCTTTGGAATCCACGCCCGCCGGCGCCGGCTGCATCCTCGTCTTCCATCCGGAGCCATCGATTCTGGACGGCTGGGCGTTTCTCCGGAGCCTGCGTCGGTACGATGTGGGTCTCGGAGCTCCCGGATTGCGATTGGAGGCTGCGTGAACGGACGTGCCACGGCGGAGGCGCCTGCGAACATCGCGTTCATCAAGTATTGGGGGGCCCACGATCTCGAGCGGGGCGTTCCCCTCAACGCCTCCATATCGATGACTCTCGATCGGTGCGTCAGCACCTGCACCGTCGAGACGCGCCCCGCCGAGTCCGACGAACCCGGCTCGGCGGACGAAGTGTTTCTCGCCGAGTCGGAAGGCCTTCAGCCCGCGCCGGAAGCCTTCGCACGCCGCGTTCTGGACCATCTGGATCGTCTCCGGTGCCTGGTGGACGACGACGTGTCCTTCCGGGTGGCGACGAAGAACAGCTTCCCGGCCGCGGCGGGCCTGGCATCCTCGGCTTCCGGCTTCGCCGCCCTCACGCTCGCCACGACCCGGGCGCTGGGGCTCGATCCGTCGAGCAACGAGCTTTCGATCCTGGCGCGCCGCAGCGGGTCCGGGTCAGCGGCGCGCTCCGTGCTGGGCGGGTACGTCGAACTTCCCGGCGGGCCCCACGAAGAGGATGTGTACGCTCGTCCGCTGGCATCCGCCCAGGATTGGGAGCTTCGCGACCTGGTTGCGGTCGTGGCCACGGAGCCGAAATCCGTCTCCTCGCTCGAGGGTCACCGCCGCGTGAGATCCAGCCCCTACTTCCGCGAACGGCTCGCGCTGCTTCCCGGACGGCTCGATGCCGTGCGGCAGGCGATCGAGGGCCGCGATTTCCATCTCCTCGGCCCCGTCGTGGAGGAGGAGGGCATCGATCTCCATCTCGTGGCCATGTCCGCAATTCCGCCGGTCTTCTACTGGGCCCCCGGCACGATCGAGGCGCTGGACGCCGTCAGACAGCTGCGCCGGGACGGCGTCGAGGCCTACTCGACCATGGATGCCGGACCGAACGTGCACGTCATCTGCCGGCCTGCCGAAGAGGCTCAGGTGGCGGAGCGTCTGACGGAGTTGTCTTCGGTGCAGCGCGTCATCCGCGATCGCGTGGGATCCGGCCCGAAGCTCTGTGAGGATCATCTCCTATGAGGCCGGTCGTGCTCGTGAAGCTCGGCGGGAGCCTGATCACACGGAAGGACCGACCCGACACACCGCGTCCCGAGGTGATCGACCGGCTGGCTCGAGAGATCGCGGAAGCCTGGCCTGGTTTGGAGGCCGGTTTGGTGGTCGGGCACGGCAGCGGCTCCTTCGGTCACGCGGCCGCGCACGATTTCGGTCTGCTGGGGGATGGCGCCTCTGGCGGAGCGCGGAACGGCTCGAGCGAGGGCGTCGCACAGATCGCTCGCGGCGCGCCCCACGTTCAGCGGAAGGCGGCCGAGCTGCACGCGCTCGTCATGGCCGCGCTTCGGGAGGCGGATCTGCCCGCCTTCTCGATCGCGCCCAGCAGCGCAGCGGCCGCTTCCGAGGCTCGCATCCTCTCCTTCCAGGCCGAGCCCTTCGCCATCGCGCTGTCGGGAACGCTCCTTCCGGTGACGTACGGAGACGTCGTCATGGACCGGGAGCGGGGCGCATCCATCCTCTCGACCGAGACCGTCCTCGCCGGCCTGGCCGAGTCGCTGCCCGATCACGGCTGGGCCGTCGAGCGCGCGATCTGGCTCGGCGAGACCGACGGCATTTACGACGCGGACGGGGTTACGGTGAGCCGGGTGTCCGCCTCCCTCGGCGACCGGCTCAGGGACGCCGTCGGCGGCTCGGCCGCGACCGATGTGACCGGAGGCATGGCTCACCGCCTGGACACGGCCCTCGCCCTGGCCAGGCGGGGCGTCCGCTCCTGGATCGGAGATGGGACCCGGGCAGGGACTCTGGCCAGGGCCCTGATCGGCGAAGAGGTCGGCGGAACGGTCGTACCCGCCGTAGCCTGATCGTGGCGTGAGCGGTTCTGCCGGTTCTCGAGACGGCCGCCGGGCCGGCGTGGGCGGCCTTCTCGCGTCATGGACGAAGATGGTTGGCCGCGTTCCGGCGCTCGTGGTGCTTTTCGCCGCCGCCGCCGCCGCTGCCTCCGCCTACCTGGCCACCCAGCGGTTGGGCATCGACACGAACACGGTGGACATGCTCTCCGCCGATCTCCCGTGGCGAGTCGAGAACGAACGCCACAAGCGTCTCTTCCCCCACTACGCCGACAACATCGTCGTCGTCATCCGAGGCGCTACCGCGGATCTGGCGGCCGACGCGCAACGTAGGCTGGGGGCACATCTTCGGGCGGAGCCGGATCTCTTCCGGGAGGTCCACCTCACGGGCGGTGGGGAGTTCTTCGAGCGGAACGCCCTCCTGTATGCCGACCTGGAGGAGCTCCGGGACCTCGCGGACGGCCTCGAGAAAGCCGAGTCCTGGCTGCCCGGCCTGGAGCGCGATCCCAACCTGGGTCGCTTCCTGACCGTTCTGGACAGCTTGCTGACGGATGCCGGCGACTCGGGGCGCGCCGTCGAGCTGCTGGGTGCCGTCGGTGGGGCGTTCGAGAGCTCGATGGTCGACCGCGTGCAGCCGCTTCCCTGGCGTGACCTGATGAGCGGTCATCAGACCTCGCCGGAGGAGCTTCGGCGATACATGGAGATCCTGCCGCGCCTGGACTTCGATCTCTTCTTTCCCGGCGAGCCGGCGCTCACGCGGATACGGACCCTGGCGGACAGCCTCGGGCTGACGGCGAAGGATGGCGTGGGCGTGCGCCTCACGGGTTTCGTCCCGATGTCGGAGGAGGAGCTGCGCAGCGCCGCTGGCGGCATGAAGACGGCCGGTGCGCTGGCGCTGATCATGGTCGGCCTGATCCTGTACGCGGGCTTGCGCTCCGTACGGCTCATCGCGGCCGCTCTGATCACGCTGCTGGTCGGGCTCGCGCTGACAGCGGCCTTCGCCGCGCTCGCCGTCGGCCACTTGAACCTGATCAGCATGGCGTTCGCGGTCCTGTACATCGGCCTCGGAATCGACTACGCGATCCACTACAGCTTGAGGTATCGGGAGCTACGAACGCGCGGGGCGGCGAACCAGGACGCCCTGCAGCAGACGGCGGGGGATGTGGGGGCATCGCTCCTCGTGAGTGCGGTGACGACGGCCGCCTGCTTCTTCGCGTTCGTCCCGACGGACTTCGAGGGCGTATCGGAGCTCGGCCTGATCGGCGGGGCGGGCATGCTGATCAGCTTCGCGACCACGATCACGTTGCTTCCGGCCTTGTTCAGCCTGGTCCCCTTCCGACCGACGCCCGGCGAAGCGCCTCTCGTCGGCGGCGTCCTGCCGCGAGGGCTCGCGAGCGGGGTGACGAGGCATCGCCGGGCGGTGCTCTTCGGCGCCGCCGTCGTGGCCCTCGCTTCCGTGTCTCTTCTCCCGCGCGCCCGCTTCGACCTGGATCCACTCGCTCTACGCGATCCGGAAGGCGAGTCGACAGCGACCTTTCTCGAGCTTCTCCGCGACAGCACCGCCAGGCCCATGACGGTCTCCGTTCTCGCGGCGAATGGCGAGAAGGCGGAGGAGATTGCCGAGCGGCTGGAGCGGCTGGAGAGCGTCGACGCGGCGATCTCTCTCGAGGATTTCGTACCCGAGGGGCAGGAGGCGAAGCTCGCCGCAATCGAGCGGATCGCGCGAATCCTGGTCCCCGGCCCGGAGGTCCCCGGCCCGGAAGCGGCCGACGGCCCGGAGGCGGCTGACGCCCCACTGGAGTCGGATCCTCCGGCGCCAGGGCCCACGGAGCGCATGGCGGACGTGGAGCGCTTTCGGCGGAGCGTCCGCGGGCTGGAGCTCGAGCCGGACGACGTCGATCTCGGTCGCTTCGTAACCTTCCAGATCCGCAGCTGGCAACGGCGGATGGACGGTCTGCCGCAGCGACGGCAGGAGCGGGCTCTCGAGCGTGTCGAGGAGAGCCTGGTCGGAGGCCTGGGCCGAAGCCTGGCCGACCTGCGCGCCTCGCTGGCCGCGCGGTCCATCTCCGAGGAGGATCTGCCCCACGACCTGGTGCGAAGGTGGGTCGCCGCGGACGGTACCCGGCGCGTGGAGGTCATCCCGCGGGCCGATCTGGGTGACGAGGAGGCGCTTCGGGCGTTCGTCGCGGAGGTGCGCACGATCGCACCTCACGCGACCGGCGAGCCGGTCATCAACGTCTCGGCTGGCGAGGCGGTCGTGGCGGCGTTTCGGCGAGCCTTGATCGGCGCCGCGATCGCGACGCTCCTGCTCCTGCTGGTAGCCCTGCGAAGCGCGTCCGACGCGTCACGCGTCATGATCCCTTTGCTCCTGGCGGGCGCGATTACCGGCGCGGCGACCGTGGTCCTCGGCCTCGCCTTCAACTACGCGAACGTGATCGCGCTTCCCCTCCTTCTGGGCGTCGGCGTGGACAACGGGATCCACATGGTGCACCGACGCCGTGCGGGCACGGCGCCGCACGGCGATCTCCTGGAGACCAGCACGGCCCGTGCGGTGTTGTACGCGTCTCTCACGACGATCTTCAGCTTCGGCAACCTGGCCTTCTCGAGCCATCCCGGAACGGCCAGCATGGGCCGCCTTCTGACCGTCGGCATGCTGGCGGTTCTCGTCTGCACCCTGATGGTTCTGCCGGCGCTCGAGACGCCGCCAAGGGCGCCGCGGAAGCCGGCGGTCGCGCCGGAGGAGGCCCCGATCGGAGAGCCGAACAGGGTTTGACGGCGCGGCGGGCGGGTGGCTACACTCGGAGCCCATGGCCGACCTGGATCTCTTGCTGGAGAAGACCAGCCGCACGTTCGCGCTCTCCATACCGCTGCTCCCGGAGCCCACGCGCCGAGAGGTGATGATCGCGTACCTCTTGTTCCGGATCGCGGACACCTTCGAGGACTCTTCCTCCTGGCCGCGAGAGAGCCGGATCGAGGCGCTCGAGCAGTTCTGCGGACTCCTGCAGCGCGCCGATGCACCGGCGGAGCCGGGGCTCACGACGAATTGGACCGCCGAGGCTGGGCGGCTCGCAGCCTATTGGGCGGCGGAGACGCCGGTATCGGACGACGGCTATCGCGAGCTGTTGGAGGATACGCCCCACGTACTGGACGAATACGCCGGGCTGAACGCCGAGGCCCGGGCGTTGGTGTGCCGGCACACGGTGCGGACGGCGTTGGGCATGGCGGGTTTCGTGGCCGACACCGACGATGAAGGCCGGCTGCAGCTCCAGAGCCTCCAGGATCTGCGTGACTACTGCTACGTCGTGGCCGGGATCGTCGGGGAGATGCTGACCGAGCTCTTTCTACTCGAGCGGTCCTCGCTCGCCGACATAGGTCCGTTCCTTCGGGAGCGCTCGCGGGCGTTCGGGGAGGGTCTGCAGCTGGTCAACATCCTGAAGGACTCGGCCACCGACATCCGGGAGGGGAGGGCCTATATCCCGGCCGGTGTGGATCGATCGGAGGTCTTCTCGGTCGCGCGCCGTGACCTGGAAACGGCGTCCGAGTACACGCTGGCCCTGCAGGGCGCCGGCGCGGAGGGGGGTCTCGTCGCCTTCAACGCCCTTCCAGTGCGGCTGGCGTGGGCGACCCTGGATCGAGTCGAGCGAGAAGGACCCGGGGTCAAGATCTCCCGCGAGGAGGTTTGGGAGATCGTCGCTGACCTTCACCAGTCGCTGGAATCCAATCGGCCGGCGGTGGTTCCCCCCGTGAGCCACGCCGCCCGCTGATTCGGCCCCGGAGGCTCTCCGGCGGAGTCTCGCCCGTTTCTTTAACTTTACGCCTTCGCGTCCGGGGGTATCGGGCCGCATGCCGGATCTCGGAAGCAGCCACAGACGACGAGAAGTGAATGATCACGCCGGTCGAACAGTTGGAGAGACGGGTCGAGCCGGATGAGTGGTTCGGGCTGACGCCCGAGGACCTGCTCTCCATGTATCGCACGATGTACACATCTCGCATGATCGACGATCGCGAGATGACGATGAAGCGGCAGCAGAAGATCTTCTTCCAGATCAGCGGCGCGGGCCACGAGGCGGTGCTGACCGCCGCGGGGAAAGCGACGCGGCCCGGCTACGACTGGTTCTTCACCTACTACCGGGACCGCGCTCTCTGCCTCGAGCTCGGCGTCACGCCCTACGAGATGCTGCTGCAAGCCGTCGGCGCGGCGGATGATCCGGCTAGCGGCGGTCGCCAGATGCCCTCGCACTTCGGCCACATCAAGTACAACATCCCCTCCGCCTCGAGTCCGACCGGCACCCAGTTCCTTCAGGCCGTGGGCTGCGCCGAAGCGGGCGTGAAGGCGGCACGACTCGGCCTCGAGGAGCTCGTGCGCTTCGAGAACGATGAGGTGGCGATCGTCTGCACAGGCGATGGCACCACGTCGGAGGGTGAGTTCTGGGAATCCCTCAACACCGCCTCGAACCTGAAGCTTCCCGTCGTCTACCTCGTCGAAGACAACGGCTACGCGATCTCGGTCCCGGTGGAGGTGAACACCGCGGGCGCGAGCATCTCCCGGCTCGTTTCCGGCTTCCCGGATCTGTTGATCCGAGAGGTGGATGGCACCGACCCGATCGCCAGCTATGGCGTGATGACGGAAGCGGTGGCCTACTGTCGCGAGCGACGCGGGCCGGCGCTCGTGCACGCCCAGGTCGTCCGGCCCTACAGCCACTCGATGTCGGACGACGAGAGGATGTACAAGCCGGAGGAAGAGCGGGAGGAAGAGAAGAGGCGCGACCCGATCAGCAACTTCGGGCTCCGCCTCGTCCGCGAAGGCATCGCCACCGAGGAGGAGCTCGCCGCGCTGCGCGAGACGGTGAAGGAGGAGGTGGGGGAGGCTGCCGACCTTGCTGCGGAGCAGCCGCAGCCGGGACCCGATACGGTGTACCGACACGTCTACTCGTCGAGCGTCGACGTGACCTCCGACGACTTCGAGACGGAGCCCCACTTCGATGGGGATGCGAAGACGACCGTGGACCTGCTGAACGCCTGCCTGTGCGATGAGTTGGGGCGTGATCCGCGGATCGTGGTCTTCGGCCAGGACGTGGCCGACGTCAGCAGGGAGAACTACCTGGAGGAGCTGAAGGGCAAGGGCGGGGTGTTCAAGGTGACGGCCAACCTCCAGCGGCTCTTCGGCGCCGAGCGTGTCTACAACTCGCCGCTCGCCGAGGCGAACATCATCGGCCGCGCAGTCGGGATGGCGCTGCGGGGGATGAAGCCGGTCGTGGAGATCCAGTTCTTCGACTACATCTGGCCGGCCTATCACCAGCTTCGTAACGAGCTGGCGACCTACCGCTGGCGCTCGAACGGAGCGTTCAGTTGTCCGGTGGTCGTTCGAACGACGTACGGCGGCTATCTGACCGGCGGCGCGCTGTACCACTCCCAGACGGGCGCGTCGCTCTTCACGCACACGCCGGGCATGCACGTGATCTGTCCCTCGAACGCCCTCGATGCCAACGGATTGCTCCGGACAGCGATCCGCTGCGAAGATCCCGTCCTCTTCCTCGAGCACAAGCACCTATACCGGCAGCCCTACGCCAAGTCTGCGTATCCGGGGCCGGACTTCATGATCCCGTTCGGCCGGGCCAACGTCGTTCGCCCTGGGAACGACCTCACCCTCGTCACCTACGGGGCGCTCGTGGAGCGCTCGCGGAAGGCAGTGCGCCAGCTGGAGAAAGAGGGACGGCCGGTGGATGTGGAGATCATCGATCTTCGCACCCTGAACCCGCTCGACATGGCCACGGTCTCGGAGTCCGTGCAGCGGACGAACAAGGTGATCGTGGCCTACGAGGACGCGAAGTCATTCGGCTTCGGCGCCGAGATCTCGGCTCGAGTCGCCGACGAAGTCTTTGAGTGGCTGGACGGGCCGGTGCGCAGGATCGCGTCGATGGACTCCTTCGTCGGCTATGCGCCCCGGCTGGAGGACGCCATCCTTCCCCAGGTGGAGGATATCGCCGAGGGGATCGCGGAGCTGGCGGCGTACTGAGCGAGCGAGAGCCCGGCAGCGATCCACCGGTCCGCGAGCCCGGAACGTCCGTCGAGCGAAGCTTCGAGCCGAAGGGCTCGTTCACCTACCTGCTGTTGCCGCCGGAGTAGGCGCCGGTTCCGGTCGGATCGATCCCGTCTCGGTGCTCCCGCCACCAGCGCAGGTCACCGACCAGCTCGGCGCGGCCCACACCGGGCCCGCAACGCTCCAGATGGTCTCCGAAGGCGTCGAAGTGCGGCAGGGCGTTTCGGCGATCGATCCACTCCGACTTGAGGCCGTGCTCCCTCCCCCATGTGATCAGCTCGGCCAGCGATCTGTCGCTGTAGACGTGGCACATGCGATCGCCTCGGCGCACTCCCAGGCGGGGCAGGTCTCGAGGTGCTGAGTGATAGTGGTATTTGATCACGGCCGGGCGAATCTCCGCCTCTCCCGTTCGCGCCACAAGTCGAGGGCCCTCCCGCCCGCACTAGCCGCCGCAAGCCGCCGGTGTTGCCGGGCGGTGAGCGGGGGGAAAGATTTGGTGCTCCGTTGGCGGTGAACACTCCAAGAGGTCACAGCATGAAGACGATGAATCGCAGAGAGCTGATCGGGCGCGCCAAGCCCAGCACCGGCACCGGCGCCGGGACCGCCGTCGGCGCCGAGGCATCAGACCATCCGGCGTCGCCTACCGGCTTGACGGAAGGGGAGGCAAAGGAGCTCGCCGACCGGATCTTGGCCCTGAGCGGCGCTGACGAGACGGAGGTTCGACTCCGGAGCGGCCGGCGGTCCAACACCCGCTACGCCGTCAACCGAGTCACGACGGCGGGAGGCGCGGAGGATGTGACCGCGCTCATCACGGCCCGCTTCGGCAAGCGCGCCGGGAGCGTGACGACGAACAAGCTGGACGATGAGTCGCTGAATGAGGCGGTCGAGAACGCGCAGGAGCTGGCCCGCCTGGCGCCGGAAAACGACGAACGCCTGCCGCTGCTTGGCCCGCAGACCTACGCGGAGACGCAGGGCTACTTCGAGTCGACCGCCGAGCTGAACGCCGAGAAGCGCGCGGAGGTTGCGGCTTCGGCGATCGGCGCGGCGAGCGAAACGGCCGGCCTCGCCGCCGCCGGGTTCCTCGAGCGCTCAGCCGGATCCACGGCGCTCGCCAACTCGGTCGGCCTTTTCGCCTTCCACGCCTCGACCGACTTCGACTATTCCGTCACGGTTCGAACGGCGGATGGCACCGGCTCCGGCTGGGCCGGCACCGGCGGGCGCGATTGGGCCGACGTCGACTTCGAGGGGATCCACCGACGCGCGATCGAGAAGGCGGTTCGCTCGCGCGACCCTCAGCCGCTCGAGCCCGGCACGTACCCCGTCGTGCTGGAGCCTCGGGCCGTCTCCGATCTCATCGGGCTCCTCGCCTTCTCGCTGAACGCGCGCACCGCGGATGAGGGACGGAGCGCCTTCTCGGCCAAGGGCGGCGGCACGAAGATCGGCGAAAAGATCGTCGACCCCAGGGTCACGCTTCTGAGCGACCCCACCGAGATGGGCGCCGCGCCGTTCGTCGGTGGAGGCGGATTCGGTTTCGGCGGCGGCTTTGGCGGAGGCTTCGTCTCGGACGATTCTGGCCTGCCGCTCGGCCGTCAGGCTTGGGTCGAGGATGGAGTCCTGAAGAACCTCTTCCAGTCTCGGTATTGGGCGAAGAAGCAGGGTATGAAGCCCGTCGGCTTTCCGAGCACACTCATCATGCAGGGTGAAGATCGGTCGCTCGAGGATCTGATCGCCTCCACCGAGCGGGCCGTCCTCGTCACGCGCCTCTGGTACATCCGCGCCATCGATCCGCGGACGGTCTCGTACACAGGCCTCACGAGGGACGGCAACTTCATGATCGAGAACGGCCGTATCTCTCATCCCGTCACCAACTTCCGCTGGAACGACTCGCCCCTTGCCGTGCTGAGCCACCTGGAGGCGATGAGTCGTCCCGAGCGGATCTCGGCCACCCGGAAGGTTCCCGCGATCCGCTCCAGCGAGTTCACCTTCAGCAGCGTTTCGGAGGCGGTCTGATGCAACGGCGTGATTTCGTAAAGAGCTCGGCGCTGGCGGCGGGTGCGATCGCGCTCGCCAAGCCCTCCATGAGCGGCGCCGCCGGGCACGGCGTGCCGACGGTTCCCGCGCCGGAGTCTCCGGCCGTAGATCCGGCGACGCGAGATCTCCTGATGGAAGCGCTCGACGCCGCCACCTCGGCGGGCGCCGAGTACGCCGACGCCCGCGTGGGCCTCTACCAGAACCAGCGCGTCGGGACGCGAGAGAACAGGGTCACGAACGTGAGCGAGACGAGCTCGCTCGGGATCGGCGTCCGGGCGCTGGTGGGCGGTAGTTGGGGCTTCGCCGCCGCGAACGAACTGACCCGCGAGGCGGCGGCTCGGGCGGGCCGCGAGGCGGCCGTGACCGGTGCGGCCAACGCTCGCGTGGAGCGCTCCGACCTGGCCCTGGCTCCCGTCGACTCCTACGGAGAGGTCTCCTGGACCAGCGCCTACGAGGTGGATCCGTGGGATGTGCCGGTCGGAGACAAGGCGGAGTACCTCCTCGCCCTCAACCGCGCGGCGCTCGCTACGGAAGGCGTCAGCTTCGTCAACTCGAACCTCCACTTCGTGAAGATCGAGGAGACGTCGGCGACGACCGACGGAACGATCGCCGCCCAGCGGATCATCCGCGCGAACCCCGGCATGTCGATCACCGCCGTGGCTCCGGATCGAAGCGACTTCCAGACCCGAAGCGCGGTGCTGGATCCCGCCGGACGCGGCTGGGAGTACGTTCGCGACAACATGACCCTGGAAGCCGTGGAGGTATGGGCTTCCGAGGCCGTGCAGAAGCTCTCGGCGGTGCCCGTGGAGCCGGGGACGTACGACCTCGTTCTCCATCCGTCGCACCTGTGGTTGACGATCCACGAGTCGATCGGCCACCCGACGGAGCTCGACCGCGCGCTCGGCTACGAGGCGAACTACGCCGGCACGAGTTTCCTCGCGCCACCGGCCGAGGTGCTGGGGAAGCTCCGGTATGGGCCCGAGTTCATGCAGATCGTCGGCGAGAGGACCTCGCCCAGCGGGCTGGCCAGCATCGGCTGGGACGAGGAGGGCGTCAAGGCCGACGAGTGGCCGATGATCAAGGACGGCATCTTCGTCGACTACCAGACCACTCGGGAGCAGGTGGGCTGGATCTCCGATCTTACCGGCGTGACCCGCAGCCACGGCTGCTCCCATTGTCAGACCTGGGCCCACATCCCCTTCCAGCGGATGCCGAACATCAACCTCATGCCGGCCGAGGAGGAGATCTCGGAGGAGGACGTGATCGGGGCCACCGACGACGGGATCTACATCGAGAGCCGCGGCTCCTACTCGATCGATCAGCAGCGGTACAACTTTCAGTTCGGCGGCCAGGTGTTTTGGGAGATCAAGGGCGGGAAGAAGACGAGAATGCTGAAGGATGTGGCCTATCAGGCCCGGACCACCGATTTCTGGAACGCCATGGACATGATCGGCGGGCCGGAGACCTACTACGTCGGCGGGAGCTTTTACGACGGGAAGGGCCAGCCCGGTCAGGTGAACGCCGTCTCCCACGGCTGTCCGGTGGGGCGCTTCCACCAGATCGACGTCCTCAACACCGGCGGCCAGGGGCGGCGGGCGCGCAGGGGGTAGGCGCCAGGTTGGTCTGACGTGGCTCGCCGTTCCGACGGGATCCAGGTCTTATGACATTCCAGATCGCGGCCGTGTCCGCGGTCCTCGTCGGCTGCGTGATCCTGTTCGTGAGCGGTCGGTTCCGTGTCGACGTCATCGCCCTGGTGGTTCTCGCCGTCCTGGCCATCACCGGCCTCGTGACCCCGCGCGAGGCGCTCTCCGGATTCAGCAGCCCCGCCGTGGTGACCGTGGGGGGCATGTTCGTCCTCAGCGGCGGGTTGATTCGGACCGGGGTGGCGAGTCTTCTCGGCCAGCGGCTCGTGAGAGTGGCAGGTGGCGGCGAGCTGCGGCTCGTGCTCGTCGTCATGTTCACCGCCGCCATACTCTCGGCGTTCATGAACAATGTGGCCGTGGCGGCGCTGCTGCTCCCGGTCGTCATGGACATCTCACGCTCCACGGGCATCTCGCCGTCCAGGCTTCTCATGCCGCTAGCCTACTCGACGCTGCTCGGCGGGCTGACGACCCTGATCGGCACGCCTCCCAACATCCTGGCCGCCGAAGCGCTTCGCGATCAGGGCATGCGTCCCTTCGGGGTCTTCGACTACACGCCCCTGGGTGGGGCCGTGATGATCGTCGGGGTGGGGTTCATGGCGCTGGTCGGACGACGTCTCCTGCCGGGGCGTGACCCGGTCCATGGCTCGGAGGTGGGGGCGAGAAGGGAGGCGGCCGGCGACCTGGCCGAGCTGTACGGGCTTCGAGATGATCTGTTCGTGGTGGGGATCGAAGCGGAATCACCGCTCGCCGGCAGGGCGCTCGCGGAAAGCCGGTTCGGTTCGGCGCTCGACCTGAACGTCGTGGCGATCCTCAGGGAGGGCCGCACGGACCTCGCGCCCGCCCCGTCGGAAGTGCTCCGGCCCGGCGACCGGTTGCTCGTCCTGGGAAACCTCGAGCGGCTCTCGCAGCTCCACGGCGGACGGCAGCTGGAGATCGCGGAGGACAGCCTGGCGGTCGAGCGACTGACCTCCGCCGATGTGCAGGTGGTCGAGGTCCGGCTCGAGCAGGGCTGCACGCTCGTCGGCCGTTCGCTCTCTCGCGTCCGGTTCCGGGACCGCTTCGGCCTCAACGTTCTCGCCGTCATGCGGGGGGAAACGACCTATCGGCGCGGGCTCGCCCACCTGACGCTTCGGGCCGGCGACTTGCTCTTCGTGCAAGGCCGGAGCGAGAAGCTGGAGACGCTGCGCGACGACCCGGGGTTCGTCGTGTCGGCGGCCGAGCGGGCCGAGCTCTACCAGTTGGAGGAAGGGCTGCTCGTCGTGCGCGTTCCGCCGGACTCCGTGCTGGCCGGGAAGACTCTGGAGGAGAGCCGGCTCGGGGGGGCCTTCGGGCTCTCCGTGCTCAGCATCGTGCGAGAGGGCACGACCCATCCCATGCCGGAGCCCGGCGAGCGCCTCGAAGTCGGGGACACCCTCGTCGTCTCCGGAAGAGCGGCGGACCTCGCGGTGTTCGACACTCTGCGGGAGCTGGAGGTCGAGCGGGCGGGCCCGGGCGGCCTGGAGGCGCTCCGATCCGAGCGCGTCGGGCTCGTGGAGGCCGTGCTGTCCCCGCGGTCCACCCTCGTCGGCTCCAGCCTCCGGGAGCTCCACTTCCGGGAGAAGTACGGCCTGACGGCGCTGGCGATCATGCGCGAGGGCGAGGTCATCCACGCGGGCATCTCGGAGGTCCCCCTGCGCTTCGGCGATGCGCTGCTCCTTCATGGCCCGGCGGAGCGGCTCCGCGTGCTAGGAAGCGAGCCGGACTTCATCGTGCTTACCCGGGAAGCTCAGGAGGCGCCGCGCTCCGAGAGGGCGCCGCTGGCTCTGCTCATCATGGTGGCGACGCTGCTGCCCGTCCTCCTCGGTTGGGTGCCGATCTACATCGCCGCGGTCGCCGGAGCGGCCGCGATGGTGCTGACGAACTGCCTTACGACCGAGGAGGCGTATCGGGACATCGAGTGGGGAGCCGTATTCCTCATCGCCGGGATGATCCCTCTGGGTATCGCGCTGGAGCAGACGGGCGCGGCGGCACTCGTTGCGGGTAGCGTGGTCGACTCCGTGGCCGGCTTCGGGCCGATCGCGGTCCTGGGTGCCCTGCTCGTTCTGACTGCCGTGGGCACGCAGGCGATCCCATCCTCCGCCCTGGTCGTGCTGATGGCCCCGATCGTCCTGGGGGCCGCGTCGACCAGCGGGATCTCGCCGTACGCCCTGATGGTCGCCGTGGCGATCACGGCCTCCGCCAGCTTCACGAGCCCGATCGCCAATCCGGCCAACCTGCTCGTGATGGGACCCGGCGGGTACCGCTTCTCGGACTACGTGCGCGTGGGGTTGCCTCTCACGCTCGTCGTGTTCCTGGTGTTGATCCTTCTCACGCCCGTGCTCTGGCCGCTGTGATCTCGCCGAGTCGTCGGTTCCGACCTTGGCGCCTGTCCTTTCAGACTCGTCCGCGCGTGCCGTAGCCGTGGTCGCCCCCTTCCTCCTCGGCGCGATCGCCATCGTGTTCATGCTCGCCTACTGGCGACCGGGAGCGGGGATCGTGGTCGGCATCCTGCTGCTCCTCTTCCTACCCGGACGCTGGTGGCGATGGAAGACCCGGCGCTTCCACCGCGGACTTCGGGCCTTGAAGTCGGGGGAATCGGCTGCCGCTCGAGCGGAGTTCGAGCACTTCATGAGCGACCTCGAGGGTGATCCGCGTTTCGATCGCTGGCAGCCGATCTTCAACCTCGGCCGGCGCTACTCGTATCCCGGGGCGGCACACGCGAACATCGGCGTAACCTGGCTGCACGAAGGAGAGCCGGCGAAAGCGCTCCACCACTTCGAGATCGCGCGCCGCCTGGATGAGACCTCCGCGCAGGCCGCGTTCGGTGAGGCAGCGGCCCGGCGCCGTTTGGGCCAGCTCCGGAAGGCGGAAAAGGCGGCGGAGCGGGCGACCGAGCTCCGTCCCAGCTACCTGCCGGCGCGACTCCTCCTCGCCGAGATCCGGCGCGAGCGAGGCGACGAGGAGGGCGCAGCAGAGGTGCTCCGTCCCCTGGCGGAGGACGGCCAGGATCCCGAGTCTCTTATCCAGGAGATGCTCTCCCAGTGGCCGACATCGGCTGAAGGGGAAGACAAGCAACCAGGAAGTCCGAGGTAGCCACCATGATGGATCGGGCCAGGATGACGCTGACGAGGTCGATCGTGTTCTTCGCGCTGGCAGCGTCCGCTTCACCAGCGGTCATGGCTGCCGAGGCTCAAGCGCAGGAGCCGAGCGACGAATGGGCGATCGCCGTGCATGGCGGCGCCGGCACCGCACGTCGGGAGGACGTCGGCAGCGATCGGGAGCGTCAGTTCCGGGAGAAGCTGACCGAGGCGCTCTCGGCGGGTGGCGAGATCCTGGCGGCCGGCGGAAGCGCTCTCGATGCCGTGGAGACGGCGATCCGGATCATGGAGGATTCGCCGCTGTTCAACGCAGGAAAGGGAGCTGTCTTCACGCACGACGGGAGCAACGAGCTCGACGCCTCGATCATGGACGGCGCGACCCTCGGGGCCGGAGCCGTGGCGTCCGTCCAGCACGTGAAGAATCCGATCACCCTCGCTCGGCGCGTGATGGA
>JAUVMT010000028.1 GCA_030600085.1 Gemmatimonadales bacterium
CGCGATGCGGGAGACGCCGCGCAGACCCATCCGGCGCCGCACGCCTGCTGGAAGGCCTCGAGCGATCGCCCGCACCCCGCCTCGACGCTTCGACGCCTGCTGTGCGAGACGCCGTCCAGTATCCGAGAAGACCGAGCGTGCGTCGGGCCGGCGGCTCACCAGCTGGAACAGCTCCCCCACCTCCTGGGCGCGGAGGCAGCCGCCATCACGTGAGAGTGCGGCGTACCTGCGGATGTTCGCTTCGACGACCGAGCTGAGGCCCAATCTCCTGGGCAGGGACTGCTGCACATCCTCGTCTTTGAGGTGTTCGGTCGGAATGTCGGCGTCTCGAAGCGACTCGAGGAGCGCCAACGCCACTTCCGGAGAGACCTCGGCCTCGGCCCACGTCAGTCTGCTCATCCTGAGACGCAACGCTACCGAGCACGACCCTGAGGGGCAAGCGTGAGATCCCTTGCAGTCCTGGCGCTCGGCGGCGTCGTGGTGGTCGTCGCGGGACGGCTTCGCTGGCTCACCCCTTCCGGACAGCTGGCTGCCGCCATCGTCGGTCTCGCCGTCCTAATCGGATCTGGGACGCTCGGGGTCAGCCTTCTCTTCGTTTTCTTCCTGAGCTCGTCGGCGCTGAGCCGGCTCCGGGCCGAACGGAAGGGCCGAACCGATGAGCCTGGAGGCCGCGGCGCGATGCAGGTCGTGGCCAACGGCGGCGTCGCGGCTGGGTTCTCGTTGTTGGCTCTGGCAGGCTGGGTTCCTGCGGCCCACTATGCGTTGGTCGGGGCGTTGGCGGCCGCCACGGCCGATACGTGGGCGACGGAGATCGGATCGGCGGGCCGCTGGCCGACGTGGTCCGTGATCGGCCGCGGGCGAGTGGCTCCGGGCGACTCCGGGGGAGTATCGATCCCGGGAACGCTCGCCGGGATCGCGGGCGCTGCGCTGATCGGAGTCGTCGCCGCCCTGTTCGCCCGGTCGGGCGCCGATGCCGACGATTGGGTCCGGATGGGCGTCCTGGCGGGCACCGCGGGGATGTTCATCGACTCGCTCCTCGGAGCGACGCTCGAGGAGCGGTTGGACCTCATCGGCAACGACCAGGTGAACGTCGGATGCACGCTCGTCGGGGCAGCCGTGGCCCTGGCGCTGCACGGTGTCCGCTGGTGAGGGCCGAACGATGGCGGCGGAAGCGGTGTAGTCCGTTCGACCGTTCCCGCGCGCCGGGGAACCCCCTATCACCCGGGACGCTCCGACCACCAGTCGCGAGAGAAGAAGCGAGAGGATGACGGCCACGCCCAACGACGACGCCTACCGTGCCGAGTGGGTCGAAGCGAAGTGGCAGCATTTCTGGGAAGAGAACGGCACCAACCAGGCCGATCTGGACGCCGCGGATCGACCCTACTTCAACCTCATGATGTACCCCTACCCGTCCGCGGAAGGGCTTCATGTCGGTAACCTGTATGCCTTTACCGGAGCGGACATCAACGGCCGCTACCGCCGACTGAAGGGCGAGGATGTCTTCCAGCCGATCGGCTTCGATGCGTTCGGAATCCACTCGGAGAACCACGCGCTGAAGGTCGGAATCCATCCGATGGAGCTCATCCCGAGGAACATCGCGAACTTCGAGCGTCAGCTCCGGCGTGCCGGCCTGATGTACGACTGGACAAGGACCGTCGACACGACGGATCCGGGCTACTACCGCTGGACGCAGTGGCTCTTCCTGCAGCTCTACAAGGCCGGACTGGCCGAGAAGAAGGAGGCACCCGTCAACTGGTGCCCCTCCTGCAAGACCGTTCTCGCCAACGAGCAGGTCATCGCCGGTCGCTGCGAGCGGTGCGGCACCGCCGTGGGCCAGCGTCTGCTCAGCCAATGGTTCTTTCGCATCACCGAGTACGCGGACCAGCTGCTGGACAACCTGGAGTGGATCCACTGGTCGGAGACCACCAAGACCGCCCAACGAAACTGGATCGGGCGGTCGGAGGGGGCTCGCCTCTGGTTTCCCTTCGGAGCGGGGATCACGGAGGACCCGTCGGCGGCCGCTGGCCGGGAGCACGCGATCGAAGTGTTCACGACCCGAGCCGATACAGTCTTCGGTGCCACCTTCCTGGTGCTCTCGCCGGAGCACCCGCTCGTCGACGAGGCGACGACGTCCGACCGGCGGGAGGTCGTGGACGCATATCGGGCGGCTACGGCCGCCCAGGATCTCACCGAGCGCCGCAAGACCGAGAAGGAGAAGACGGGCGTCTTCACCGGAGGCTTCGCGCTGAATCCCGCCAGCGCCGAAGAGATACCGATCTGGATAGCCGACTACGTCCTGATGGATTACGGCACCGGGGCGATCATGAGCGTTCCCGCCCACGATCAGCGCGACTACGAGTTTGCCACTGAGCTCGGGCTTCCGATCGTGCCGGTGGTCGGGTCGGAGACAGCCCTTCAGGGGCAGGCCGATCTCGCGGATGTGGCGTTCGATCTCGGCTCGGAGGCGTTCGTCGAGCACACGCCGGACGAGGTCCTGATCAACTCGGGCCGCTTTAGCGGGATGCCGGCCGACGAGGGTAGCCGGGCGATCGTAGAGTGGCTGGCCGAGCGCGATTTGGCCGAAGCCGCGATCAACTACCGGCTCCACGACTGGTGCATTTCGCGGCAACGCTACTGGGGACCGCCGATACCGGTCATCTACTGCGACAGTTGCGGGACCGTGCCGGTGCCGGAGGAGGATCTGCCCGTGCTGCTCCCGTACGTCGAGGACTTTCGCCCCGATGCGGGCGGCGTCTCGCCCCTGGCCCGGGTCGAGGAGTTCTATCGGGTGGAGTGCCCGGGTTGCGGAGGGGGAGCCCGCCGCGACACGGACGTCTCCGACACGTTCCTCGACAGCGGCTGGTACTTCCTTCGCTATCCCAGCACCGAGTTTGACGACCGGCCGTTCGACGACGCCAGAACCCGAAAGTGGCTGCCCGTCGAGAGCTACATTGGGGGTGAGGAGCACTCCGTCCTGCACCTGCTCTACTCGCGCTTCCTCATCATGGTGCTCGACGACCTGGGGATGTTGGAGTTCGAGGAGCCATACAAGCAGTTCCGCAAGCACGGCATGCTGATCAAGGAGGGCGCGAAGATCTCGAAGTCTCGAGGCAACGTGGTTCTCCCCGATGACTACGTCGATCGATACGGGGCCGACACCTTTCGCACGTACCTGATGTTCCTCGGGCCGTATCAAGAGGGCGGAGACTTCCGTGACCGGGGGATCGCGGGTCCGGAGCGTTTTCTCTACCGGGTGTGGGACAGCGTGACGGCGGCTGCGCGGGCTGCCGCCGAAGGCACGGCGCCGCCGGAACCGGCCCCCGAGATCGAGAGGGCACTTCACCGCACGCTGAAGAAGGTTACCGAGGACCTGGAGAGCCTCGCGTACAACACTGCGATAGCCGCGTTGATGGACTACGTGAACGTGATTCGGGCGGAGGGCCGAACGCCGAGCCTGGGAGAGGTTCGTCCACTGGTGGTCATGCTCGCACCGATGGCACCGCACATCGCCGAGGAGCTATGGGAGCGCACCGGCGGGGAGCCGAGCCTCTTCGACCACGCGAGCTGGCCCTCGTACGATCCCACCATGCTGGAGGAGGACGAAGTCGATCTCCCGGTTCAGGTCAACGGTAAGCTTCGGGCCACCGTACGGGTGGGCCGGGGTGCGAGCCAGGACGCGGTGCAGGAGGCGGCCCTCCGGGACGAGAACGTGCGTCGGCACGTGGAGGAGGCGGCGATTCGCAAGGTGGTCCACGTGCCGGACCGACTGATCAACTTCGTGGTGGGGTAGGAGCTCTTCTCCTAGTTCAGCGCGTGAGAACCCACGCTTCGCCGGCAGGCTACCAGGAGACCTTGCCCTCTTCCGAGGTATCGATCGAGGCGCCAGAGGGTCCCTCCCCGAAGAGGAAGGACTTGAGGTTCGTGATCAGGAAGGTCCTGGCGTTCGACTCCTGCAGGTTGAGGCCGTAGTGGTTGATCAGAAGCATCTGGTGGTGCTTCCAGGCCTCCCAGCATTCCTCGCACACCTCGGCAGAGATCCTCTGGCCGAGCTCGTTCGGGAAGGGGGCGAGGCCGATCGCCGCGACGTCGTCTCGCTCGCAGCGAGCACAACGGATGGTGTTCTGAGAGTCTTGGCTCGTGTTCGTCATATCACCTATTGATCTCGAACGCGCTTCATGCCTCCTGCGCTCCCCGCCTCAGATCGGAACCGTGAGCACCGAACACGGCGCGTTCCTCAGGGCCTTGCCGGTCACGTGCCCCATCAAAGCCCGCTCGGTCCGCTTCTTCAGATGGGTCTTGCCCATCACGATCAGGTCGACGTTCTCGCTCTCCACCGTCGCAAGGATCTGACTCACTGGCTGACCCCTCGCCACCCGCGCCTGAATGTCGAGATGCGCTCTGCACTCGGCCGGTATCCTCGCAAGCGCCTCCTCGCGGGCGCTCGACTCGGCTTTGCGGAGGGTTTCCTCGGTCTGGTAGGCGGAACTGGCAGCGCGCAGGAAGCCCTGGAAGGTCTTGGGCAACACGTGAAACACGACGAGGCGGGCGTTTAGGTGGCTGGCCATCCTTCCCGCCATCTGGCCCACAGGCTCCGATCCATCCCGCAGATCCAGGGGTGTGAGGATGGTGAACTCGCCAGTGGGCTCGGTGGGCCGGAAGATCAGGATCGGCAGATCCACGCGGTCACAAGTCTCCTCGGCCGTCGCGTCGTAACGCTCCCAGGGCCAGATGCGCTGCTCGTGCGCGGCCAGGACCACCAGGTCGGCGTCGGAGCTACGGGCGGCCTGCTCGAGTCCTTCGACCGGAGGACCATCTCGAAGGATGACGTCGGCGTCCGGGATGATGCTGTGGGCGAGGACCTCGATGTTGTCCTGAGCATCCAGCTCCGCGGTCTCCTCCGGATCCACCTTGCCGCTCAGCGATTGTCGCACGTCCGACGACGCTTCCACCTTCTGCAGCGCGTGGAAGAGCGTGAGCTTCGCGTTCGGAAAGGAGCTCGCGGTCCAACGCAGAGCGCGAACGGACGCGTCCGAAAAATCGATGGTTACGAGAATGTGGTCGAACATGGCAGCGCCCAAGTTACTGAGCGATCTCAGGCTTCGCACCCGTGGCGTCCGGGGTCGCCACCAGGCTGTCTACCGCGGCCCACGGAGGCATCCGGCTTCCCGTTTCGATGATCGTCGCGATCGCGCCGCGCAGGTCGCCCTTCGCTTCGTAGATCAGCTCGAAATCGTCGAGGCGGGAATAGTAGAGGACGCGCGCCAGGAGCCAGGCGTTGTTCAGTCGCTCGGGGTCGAGGGATCCGTAACGGCCCGACCGGAGCTCGGGCTTGATCGCCTCGAATTCCCGGGCTCCCCAGCCCATGACCTCCGTCTTGCGTTGCCTCTTGAGATCCCCCGGTATCTCCTCGTCGTACACCGCCTCCAGGCTGTCCACGAGGCGGTTGAAAAAGCGGCCGAAGACCCTCGTATCGTGCCACCGGTCGAGAGCTTGGCCGCAGCGGCTCTCGTCATCCATCGCTTCGCAGAAGAACTGGATAGCGCCCCGGTGCCCGACGAAGTTGGCGAAGCTCTCGTTGAAGTGCGCCTGGCCGGATGGGAAGAACGTGGTGTGGGTGATCTCGTGGATCACCGTGTCCACCAACGCCAGACTATCCGCTCTCAGAGTCGTCGAGAGCAGCGGGTCAGGCAGCCAACCGAGCGTGCTGAACGCCGACGAGGGTCGGACCCACACGTCGTAACCCTGCTCCTCGAGCACCTCGGCGTCGCGTCGCGCCCGATCGAAGTGAAAGTAACCTCGGTAGGGAACGCGACCCACGATCGGGAACCACCAGGTCTTCCAGGTAAGCTGAAGCTCCGGTGCCGCGGAGACCACCAGCAGGAGCGTGTCGGACTCGACCCGGGCGTAGCTGATGAAGCTCTCGCCGGCGTCGAGTTCCAGCTCCCGCACCGCGAACGCACGGGCGTTCTGAACGAGGCGGAGCTTCTGGCGCATCTCCGCCGCGGTCGTCGTGTCGTGCACAACATCCGCTATCGGGCGGCGGTCCCGAAGGATCTTCGCCTCCTCCCAGCCCGCTCGGAGGACGTAGCCCGGCGAGCACGCTCCGAGTATCGCCGGCAGGAAGGCCAGGCACGTCGCCGGGACACTGAAGGTGGAGCTTCCCCCTCGAGGTAAAGGGCTCATGCTTCCTCCTACCTTCGCCGCCTCCGGCGAGATCCCGACGCCCCCCCCGGGCCGAACCAGGCGTCGCCCGACGGGTATTCGGTTGGTGCTTCGCGATGACGGTGCGTCGTAACGCGTCCCGCCGTGCGGTGCGGCGCGGGTTCTATTCGATACGGGAGGGGCTCCACGGATGGCCGAAGATCCAGGCAGAGCACGTCCGCCTGACGCGGAGACGGTCCGAGCCGCCCTGCTCCACTTCGCGAATCTCATCAGGCGGCTGGAGGAGGAAGGGGCGGTTCTGCGTGCCATCCCTCTGCTTCTCAAGCGTCTCGGGGATCTCCGGCAGGTTCTTTTCGACTACGAAGTGCGCGTGACGGAACGGCTTCTTCCGATCGAGGATCCGGTCGAACGGGAATCGCGGCGGGTCGTGCGCGACGCCAGCTCGCGCGAGGATGAGTTGGCCGAGGAGTGGAAGCGCGGCTTCGATATCGAAGACCTTGACGAGGGCTCGGACCGGGGCGTCTGAGCTCCACCGGATCGCTCGGTCAAGTTCGCCTGATGTAGTGCAGTTGCTCCTGGACCCGGTCACGCAGGTAGGTCCGGGACGGGCCATCCCCGTCACTCCGGTATCGCCGGTACTTCACGTCCGCTCTCCGATAGCTGTCCTCGTCTCCCGCCTCGCGGAACACGGCCGCGATGACCTCGGCCGCTAGCAGGCCCTCGTCGTTGTAACTAAGCAGGATGTGCTTGGCGTCCGCCCGGTCGATCAGCGCCCGGAGAGAAGCTTCACACCGAGCCCGTCGACACCAGTCCGAGCGGAGCGCGTCGTCCGGGATGAGCCCGGTCTTGCCTCGGAGTTTGGGCGGCGTGCTCCAGCCGGCGGCGATGACCTCCGGCACGTGATAGTAGGCGGGGTACTGCCGCTCGTTGTAGGGTGGATCCAGATACAGGAGATCCACCGTCCCGACCGACGCGACGAGCTCCTCAGCCTCTCCGAGGTACGCGGTGCTCGGGCGCCCACCGTTGCGTCGTGAGGTCGGTTTCAGCGGTCGCAACTCCAGCTGTCGGCGGGCGTTCGGCTGCCACGACTTGACGAACGAGGCGTATACGCCGGTCGTGTTCGCCACCCGATCGGCCGCCTCGACGAGCGTGGCGATCAGGAACTGGCTGCGTGCCGGGTCCAGACGCTCCCCCTCCGACCAGGCGGCGATCTGCTCTCGCGCCGCGTCGATCGCGCCCGCGTTGCCAGGCGTGAAGTACATCCGGCCATGGCGGGCGCCGGCGCGGCCGGCCGGCGAGTAGTTCTCGCTGATGAAGCCGTGCCGAGGGGGCAAACCGTTCAGGTAGGCCAGAAGCCTGGTGTAGGAGAGCCAGCGGCCGGCACCCCTCTCCTCGGCATCCTCGACCAAGGGTGCAGGGAAGCGAGGGGTGCGGTCCAGCTCGACGTGCGCCACCTGGAGCGCATACGAGAACGCCAGGAGATCGCCGGAGCGCACCGTCCAACCCCGGTCCTTCAGGGCCCGGCTCACGCTCGCGGTGCCCGCGAACGGATCGCAGGCGACGCCGGCATCGGGCTGCACGTCACCCACGACATCCAGGATGAAGGGAACGAGGCGGGTCTTGTTGCCGATGTATCTCACGTAAGGAGGCTCCTAGGAGCCGCTGCGCTCGCCGGACGATCCGGACCTGCCGATGAGGTTCGGTTTCGGGCCCAGGCTGAACCAGAACAGGCAGCCGAAGATCGGGCAGAGGATCACGATGCCCGACCACAGGACCTTCTCCTTCGGACCGGCGTCCGAGGCGAGCGTCATGCCGATCGCCCAGACGTCCAGAACGAGAAGCGCGGCGACCAGCACGACCCGCGTATCGATCTGCCAGATCGCGTCGAGCAGCTCGTTCACTAGACGGCGGCGGCCGGAGCGGCGAACTGAAGCTTGTGAAGGCGCGCGTAAAGCCCTCCGCGCCGCAGCAGCTCCTGGTGCGTGCCCGATTCCTTGATGCGGCCGTGATGGATGACGAGTATGCGGTCGGCGTTCTGAATGGTCGAGAGGCGGTGCGCCACCACGACGCTCGTCCTCCCCTTCATCAACTCCTCGAGCGCGCGCTCGATCTGGGCTTCGATCTCGGAATCCACGGAGCTGGTGGCCTCATCCAGCAGCAGCACCTGCGGGTCTCCCGCGAGAGCGCGAGCGAAGCTGAGGAGCTGACGCTCGCCGACCGAGAGCCTGCTGCCACGCTCCCCGAGCTCCTGGCGGTATCCCGCGGGAAGACGTCCGATGTGCCGGTCCACCCCCACGCGCTCGGCCGCTTCTCTCATCTTCCTGTCGGTGACCTGCAGTCGATCCAGCTTGATATTGTCCGCGGCCGAGCCGGAGAAGAGATAGACGTCCTGCAGGACCAACCCCATGCGGGCGCGCAGCTCGCGCGTGGGAATCTCGCGGATGTCCACTCCATCCAAGAGGATTCGCCCTCGCTGGGCCTCGTAGAACCGCATGATCAAGTTGATGATCGTAGACTTGCCGGCGCCCGTGGGGCCCACGATCGCCAGGCGCTTGCCCGTCTCGGCGACGAAGCTCACATCCTCGAGCACCCAGTCGGGCTCCTCCGCCTTCGGCTCGACTCCGAGGCGCTCTATATTCGCCAATCCCAGCTCCGCGAGCCCGGAGATGTCCGACACCTCGACATCCACCGCCTCGGGCGTCTCCGGCGCCACCACTTCCGGCTCCTCCAGCGATATCCTCGGCCGCTCGCGATCAAGTTCCGTGGCGGGCGCCACGCCCTCGGCAACTTCCGAGGCGGCCGGCGTTCGCGGCGTTCCATAGTGGAACCAGACGTTCTCGAACTCGATCCGTCCGCGCGTCTGGAGGGTGTAATGCGCAGTACGTCCCGACTCCTCGATCTCCGGCTCCTCATCCAACAGACGGAAAATTCGCTCCGAGCTCGCCATCGCGCTCTGGAGGATGTTGTACTTTTCCGAGAGATCCTGGATCGGCCGGAAGAACCTCCGCGCGTACTGCAGGAAGGCCGCGATAACGCCGATCGTGACAGCGCCTTGAAGAGCCTGACCGCCCCCGTACCAGATGATCAGGGCCAGGGCGACGGAGGCCAGTAGCTCCACGATCGGGAAGAAGAGCGCATAGTACGTGATCGACCGCAGGTGTGCGTCGAGATGATCCCGGTTGAGCTCATCGAAGCGTCCCATGGTCGACCGCTCCAGCCGGAAGAGCTGGACGATCGACATGCCGCTAATGCGCTCCTGAAGGAAGGCGTTGATCCGGGCCAGGCGGAGCCGGATGTCCCGGTAGGCCTGCCGCACCTTGGTCCGAAACAGCCAGGCGGAGATGAAGACGGCGGGGAGGACCGCAAAGGTGACGAGGGCCAACCGCCAGTCGAGGGCCAGCATCGCTCCGACGATGAAAAGGAGCGTGAAGATATCGCCGAAGATCGCCACGACGCCGGAAGTGAACATCTCGTTGAGAACCTCGACGTCGCTCGTCACCCGGGTCATAATTCGGCCGACGGGATGCCGGTCGAAGTAGGAGAGCTGCAGCCGCTGCAGGTGCCCGAAGATCTCGCCCCGCAGGTCCTTCATCACCCGCTGCCCGATCCAGGTCGTCAGCAAGGTCCGCCCGTACTCGAGCGCCGCGGAGAAGGTCAAGGCTAGAGCGAACGCGACCGCGAGCCCGGCCAAGAGACCGTAGTCGGCGTTCGGGATGGCATCGTCGATCGCGACCTTCGTCAGCCACGGGCCGACGAGCTCGAGTCCCGAAGCGAGAACGAGCATCCCGACCGCTATCACGACCTTTCCTCGGTAGGGCCGGATGTAGGCGAGGAGGCGTCGCATAAGCCGCGCATCGTACGCCCTGCCCAGCTTATCTTCCTCGCGAATCGGGCCTTCTGGCGCCAGTTGCATGGCGAAAAGAATAGCATGCGCGGCATCGGTCGGCATCCGTCGATGGATAGCCTCAATTCGCGGCTCTCCTGATTCTGGGAACTGCCGGGATCGCCGTGGCGATTCGGCGATTCGCGCGCAGCATCGCCTGATGGTCCGGCTTGGCGTGGGGGCGCACGGCAGGCCATCATCGCTCCATGAAGGATCTGATCCGAGTCCGAGGTGCCCGGCAGCATAACCTGAAGGGAATCGATCTCGAGATCCCGAGGGGCCGGATCACCGTCTTCACGGGGCCTTCTGGCTCTGGCAAGTCCAGCCTCGCGTTCGACACGATCTACGCCGAGGGGCAGCGGCGGTACGTGGAGTCCCTCTCCACCTATGCCAAGCAGTTTCTGGAGCGGATGGAGAAACCCGCGTTCGACACGATCGAGGGCCTCAGCCCGTCGGTCGCGATCGATCAGCGGAACTCGGTCCAGACGAGCCGCTCCACCGTGGGGACGGTGAGCGAGGCGTACGACTTCATGCGCCTCCTCTGGGCGAGGGTCGGAGTGACGTACTGTCCGGAGTGCGGCTCGGTCGTCCGGCCGGATACCGTGACGTCGGCGGCCGATCGTCTGCTCGAGCTGGAGGCGGGCACCCGTCTCCATATCGCGTTCCCGTTCCAGTTCAGCGACAGAGTCTCTCACGAGCTCGCAGCGGGGAACCTCCTCGCGCAGGGCTATCTGCGAGTGATCGCCAACGGCCGCGAGATCTACCTTCCCGATCTCGCCGTGGAGGAGGAAGCGGCGGCCTCCGGGAACGAGCCAGGGGCCGAGGGCGGCGAGACGCGGCTGGCCGACAGCGCTCTCACGGAGGCGGAGGAGCTACTCGTCGTGGTGGACCGCCTTCACGTCGATCCCGATGAGCGCGAGAGGCTCACCGATGCGCTGGCGGCGGCCTTCGCCGAGGGAGAGGGACAGGCCGTCGCGCTCGCGCAAAGGGGCTCAGACGGGTCCGGCAGCCTGGAGCGCGCAGACCGACTCTCCTTTACCGAGAGACACCGCTGCTCCGGCTGTGGACGCTCCTTTCCCGTTCCCGGCCCACTGCTGTTCAGCTTCAACAATCCCGCCGGCGCCTGCCCCGAGTGCAACGGCTTCGGCGCCACGCTGGAGTACGATCTGGACCTCATCGTCCCCGATCCGGGCCGGAGCCTGGCCGATGGGGCGATCGATCCGTGGACGAAGCCGCGCTACTCACGCGAGCGGTCCGAGGTCGAGAGCTACGCGCGGCGCCAGGGAATCGACCTCCGAGTGCACTGGAGGGACCTGCCCGAGTCCGCACGACACGAGCTGCTGTACGGCGGTAGCGGCTTCGGTGGCGTGCTGCCCTTCCTGCGTTCCCGTGAGCGCAAACGGTACAAGCAGTACATCCGTGTCTTTCTCCGGGGTTACCAGGTGCCGCGGAGATGCCAGCGCTGCGACGGCACCCGGCTGCGTCCCGAGGCGCTCGACGTACGGGTCGGAGACCTGCACATAGCGGCGGCCGCCGCCCTCGACATCTCGAATCTGCGTCAGTGGCTGGCCGACCTCGAGCTGCCACCGTTCGAGCAGAGTGTGGCCCGCACCGTCCGTCGCGAGCTCGAGGACCGTTTGCGTTTCATGGACGACGTGGGCCTCGGCTACCTGACCGTCGACCGGCAGGCTCGCACCCTGTCGGGCGGCGAGATGCAGCGGCTGCGGCTGGCCAGCTGCCTGGCGAGCCATCTGGTCGATACGCTCTATGTGCTGGACGAGCCGACGATCGGCCTGCATCCGCGGGATGTCGAACGTTTCCTGAGGGTGCTCGTACGGCTACGCGACCTCGGCAACACCGTGCTGGTGGTCGAGCATGACACGTCGGTGCTCTCGGCCAGCGACCACGTCGTCGAGCTGGGGCCCGGCTCCGGCGAGCGCGGCGGAGAGGTCGTGTTCGAGGGGAACTGGGCATCCCTCATGAGCTCTGAGACGGTCACGGGCCGGGCGCTGCGCGCGCCTCCCCGCCTCCGCCCGCGTCGGCGAAGCCCTCGGGGCAGCCTGCGGCTGCGGGGCGGCACGCTGCACAACCTGCGCGGGCTCGACGTGGACATCCCGCTGGGCGTGCTGACGGTCGTGACCGGCGTGTCGGGCTCGGGCAAGTCGACGCTCGTGCACGACCTCCTCTACCGAGCGCTGGAGAGGACACTCAGGGGAAGGACCACGGCGAAGATCCACCTCGGTGAGCGAAGCGGGAGGTACGACAGCCTGGAGGGGACTTCGGCGCTCGACGATGTCGTGCTGGTGGATCAGACGCCCATCGGTCGGACTCCGCGGTCCAATCCGGTAACCTACATCAAGGCGTTCGGCGAGATACGGCGCCTGTTCGCCGAGCAGCCGCTCTCTCGCCGAAGGGGCTATGCGGCCCGCGACTTCAGCTTCAACACGTCCGGCGGAAGGTGCGAGGCGTGCAAGGGAGCCGGAGAGGAGCTGGTCGAGATGGTCTTCCTGGCGGATGTGGCCCTGACGTGCGAGGCGTGCGGCGGCTCGCGCTATCGTGCTGAGATCCTCGACGTCCGATATCGGGACCGAAACATTCGGGAGGTGCTCGAGCTCACCGTCGACGAGGCGATCCGCTTCTTCCTTCGCCAGGATCGAATCGGAGAGCGGCTCTGGCAGCTGCAGCGGGTGGGGTTGGGCTACATTCGACTCGGTCAACCGGCGACGACCCTATCGGGAGGCGAGGCGCAGCGCCTGAAGGTGGCCAGAGAGCTGGCGGCGAATCGGGCGGTGGCCAGACGCCTCTACATCCTGGATGAGCCGACGGTCGGGCTCGGCCTGAGCGAGCTGGGCCGTCTCGTCGATGTCCTGGACGAGCTCGTGGAGGCCGGCGGGTCGGTTCTCGTCGTCGAGCACAACCTGGAGGTGATCGCCCGCGCCGACTGGGTCATCGACCTGGGTCCGGAGGCGGCCGACGCCGGCGGCACGCTCATGGCCGAGGGACCCCCGGAAGCGGTCGCCGCCGAGGAGCGATCCCATACCGGACGCCACCTGCGGACGTTCTTCGAGAAGGGTCGCGCTGCGGCGGCGACCCACGGGCGCCGGGAAGGCGACCGGCTCGGAGACGAGCGAGCGGGTTGAGCCCTCCCCGGCTCTCCGTGTTACTCCCCTGCCGGGATGCCGAGCGGCACCTCGACGAGTGCATCGCCAGCCTCCGGGCCCAGTCGCTTTCCGACCACGAGGTTCTGGCGGTGGACGACGGCTCGAGAGACGGAACCCTGGGGATTCTCGAGCGGTGGGCGGAGCGGGATCCAAGGGTTCAGGTGTTGGCGGGAACGGGTTCGGGCATAGCCGAGGCGTTGTCTCTGGCGGCGAGCCATGCCCGCGCGGAGCATCTCGCCCGAATGGATGCGGACGACGTGATGCACCCACAACGCCTGCGCCTACAGTGGCGGTTCCTGCAGGCGCGAACCGACATCTCGGCGTGCGGGACCGGGGTCCGATACTTCCCCCGCGATCGGGTGGGGTCCGGCTACGAACGCTACGAGAGCTGGCTCAACTCGCTGCGCGGGAAGGAGGAGGTAGAGCGGGACCTGTTTGTCGAGTGTCCGCTCGCGCATCCGACGATGATGGTGCGGGCCGCGGCCTATCGGCAGGTAGGTGGCTACCGGGACCGCGGGTGGCCCGAGGACTACGATCTGGTCTTCCGCCTCCATCGATCGGGCTACAAGCTGGCGAACCTGCCGGAGGTGCTACTGAGCTGGCGGATCACGGCCGGCCGGCTCTCCATGCGTTCCGACAGCTACTCGCCGGAGGCGTTTCGCCGCTGCAAGGTGCACCATCTGCTTCGCGGCTACCTGCCCCCCGGCCGAGCGCTGGTGATCTGGGGAGCGGGCCGCGTGGGCAAGCCTCTGGCCCGCGAGCTTCTCCGGCATCAGCTTCAGCCGGCCGCGTTCGTGGATCTCGATCCCAGAAAGATCGGACAGCAGGTTCACGGCGCCGTCGTCTGCCTTCCGTCTTTTCTGAACGAACGAGCAGACGGACGGCCCTTCGTGCTGATCGCGGTCGGATCCCCCGGAGCGAGAGAGGATATTCGCGCCTCGCTGACCGAGATGGGCTACGAGGGAGCGAAGGACTACCTCGCTTTCGCCTGACCGAAGGAGAAAGGGCATGACCAGAAGACTCCGGCCGTTCCGGGCGTCGGCAGTGGCCGCCGTCGCCATGGCGTTCCTCCTGGGCCTCGGCCTGGGGGCTGCGCCCGTGGGGGCGTACATGCCCCAGGATGCCACACCCGACGCATCCGCGGCATCAAACGCCGGCGAGATCGCCGATCTCCTGCACGGCCAACGGAACGGTGCCTGGAAGTCGGCGTATCGGCCGCTCGCCTCCCGGCCCACTCTCATCCGCGGCGCCACGATCATGACCGCCGCGGGGGAGGAGATCGAGGGCGGAGACCTCTTCATGCGGGGCGGGAGGATCGTCGAGGTCGGACGAAACCTGGATGTTCCGGCCGGCACGGACGTGATCGATGCGAGCGCGAGGTTCGTGACGCCGGGAATCATCGACACGCACTCGCACCTCGGCGTCTCCCCGTCACCCTCGATCTCCTCGACGAGCGACACGAACGAGTCGACCGACCCGAACACGGCCGAGGTATGGGCGATGCACTCGGTGTGGCCGCAGGATCCGGGCTTCACCCGGGCGCTCGCCGCCGGCGTGACCACCCTCCAGATCCTCCCGGGCAGCGCCAACCTGATCGGAGGCCGAGGCATCACCCTCAAGACGGTTCCCGGCCGCACGGTCCAGCAGATGATGTTTCCGGACGCGCCGATGGCGCTGAAGATGGCGTGCGGCGAGAACCCGAAACGGGTGTACGGCCGGGGCCGGCAACGGTCGCCGCGAACGCGCATGGGGAACATGGCGGGCTACCGCGAGGCGTTCATCGAAGCGGAGCGATACCGCAGGAAGTGGGACGCCTGGATCGAGGGCGGCATGAAAGAGGAGGCGGCCGATGCCGAAGATGCCGGGGACGCTCGAGGTTCCGGAGGACCGCCGGAGCGCGATCTGGCCAAGGAGACGCTGGCCGAGGTGCTACGCGGCAACATCTTCGTGCACAACCACTGCTACCGCGCCGACGAGATGGCCGGGATGCTGGACCTCGCGCGCGA
>JAUVMT010000101.1 GCA_030600085.1 Gemmatimonadales bacterium
AGCCACGCCTACACAGCGGAGGGAACCTACCTGGTGACGCTGACGGTTACCGATGACGATGGCGATAGCGATACGGCAACTCGTAACACTACCGTGAACGCGTCGGCGGGAGCCGTGACCGTGAGCGCCATATCACCGAATACTGTACAGCTGCCCATCACATTCGTTGCAACGATCAGTGGGACCGGTTTTGGCGCCGTTGCGCAGGTAGCCCTGAGCAACGGAAAGGGCCCCACACCCGAATTGTCGGACGTTTCGGTTGACAGCTCGACGACTATCTCGGTGACGATTACGGTCAAGCCTGGCGGTCCGCGACGGGACAGACTTTGGGACGTAACCGTTACATCAGGCGGATCGAGCGCGACCTTGCCCGGTGGACTGACGGTGCTGCCGTAACCGGTAAGCCAGCACCGTAAGCGCGGGTAGCCACGAGTCCGTTCTCGTTCGCCCTCTGAGTTGGCTAGCGCACCTCCCGAAGCTCCGCCTGGTGCATAACCACTCGAGCCCGTTCACCCCGCATATGCCGAGGGGCCGGCATGGGGGGCTGCCGCCCGGCCTGCTCGAAGGCGCGTGGCTTTTCCGGGGCTCATTGGTCCAGAATTGGTCCAAACGGCCGCGCGGTGATTCGGGGCGATGCTGTAAGTCTAACGGAGGGGGCGGGATTCGAACCCGCATGTCCTTGCGGACGCCGGTTTTCAAGACCGGTGCATTAGCCGTTCTGCCACCCCTCCGAACGCCTCCGGAGGCGCCGGGTGAAACCGGCCGGTGCCCTGAAGCGTAGAATCTCCCGGAACCTATGACTACCGACCGGAGATTCCGTTGAGAAAGATCGCCGTCGTACTCGCGCTCGAGCTCCTGCGCCGTCTGATCAAGCGTCTCTGAGCTTCCAGGCCCCGGAGCGATCTCTCCGTTGGCGTACGCGTAGTATACGCGGCCGGAGGCGCCTAGGCTTCCACGAAGCCCGCCACCCTCCACGAACCCTGCCGCCCCTCCGAGCATCCTGCCGCCCTCCGGTCATACTCGACCAAGCCGATCAGAAGATCCCGGCTTTCCGCTGCAGCCAGCGCACGTATGCGACGATGGCGCCCACCTCGTCGCGTGTGATCCCCTCGACCGGCGGCATGTCCCCGAACCTCCAGTGGTGGGCACGGACTCCCTGAAGAGGCGCCAGATAGAACGCCGGGTCGGCGTGATGACCGGGGTGATAGACCCGGTGCACCAGGGGCGGCCCCTTCTCGGTGCCCGTGGCGGCCTCTCCGTGGCACTCCACGCAGTACGTCTCGAAGACGGCACGGCCGGCCAGGAGCGAATCGGGCAGCGACGCATCGGCGCTGAGCGCGACCATCGCCTCGGGCGTCATCCCCACTGCCTGCTGGCTCTCCTCTTCGCAGGCCACGGCGCCGAGCACTCCTGCGATCGCCAGAACACTGGCAAAGAAACGCCGGGATGTAGCCCGGGATCGAGCCAGAGACTCAGGGAGCGAGATGGAAGCGTTGTACGCGGTTCGTGACGCGCTGTGCATCGGTCATGCCGCCTATGAGGTAGAGCGTGTCGCCGGCGCCCACGAGCGCGCGGTGGTCCATCGTCGGTACCGCCAGATCGGCCAGCTCGATCCAGGCATCCTGCTGGACGTCGTAAGCGAAGGTCGATGCCGAGGCCTCCGAGGCTGCGCCGTCGTAGCCGATCCCGTCGTAGTTGTACGGGTTGTCGGTGCCGCCCGCAAAGACGACCAGCCCGGCCTCCGCTGGCACGCCCGCCGCCATTCGGTAGCGCGCCGGGCCGGGGTGCTGCGCGAGCTCACGCCAGCTGACGCGTGACGGGTTCGCCGGATCGATATCACCACGATAACAGGCTTGGGCCATCACGAACCGTGGGCTGCGCTCCGGGTCGACGCGCACGCCATCGCAGTAGACGATCGCATCCCCGACGATCGCTCCCGCGTGTCCGAAGACGGGCGGCCCCGGGACCGGTGTGGCCGCCTGCCACGTGTCCGCGGCTGGATCGTACATCTGTACATCGGCCACGTTGTCGCGCTGCGACCAGCCGCTGACGATGAAGATCAGGCTGTCCCGCCAGACGCCCAGCGCGGCATCGTCCACCGGAAGCGGGAACGGCCTCCCTTTGGCGTAGGTGTCGGAAGAAGGATCGTAGATGTCGAGATCGGGAACCGAGACCTCCCTGCCCTCGGCGTCCACCGTGTATCCGCCGAAGAGGTAGACCCGGCTCTTGAGACCGGCGGCGGCCGCTGCCAGTCGACCGGCCGGGCCCGGCACCGCGCGTATCTCCCTCCACTCGTTCGACCCGGGGTCGTAGCTAAAGGCACGGCGAGTGATGCCGGCACCGGTCTTCGTGCTGTCGAGACCGAGGAAGGAGAAGAGGCGCGTGCCGCCCGGTAGCGGCAGGCTCGCCACCGCGTTGTTGGCGACGGGCACCGGGAGCGGAGCCGCTGGCGTCCAAACTCCGGGCCCGACGCCCGACGAATCCCGATCGGGCTGGGTACACGCTACGAGCACCGCCAGGGCCAGCGCCGCCGTGGATCGGCTCACGCGCAGAAACACCTCCCCTGCTTTCCGCGTTTCGTCTGGAAGGGCGTCAACCTAGCCCCGATTCAGCCTCGCGGGCATGACCTTTCGCCCACCGAACGGTAAGATCGGGCTGTTCCAGGGGGACGCGCGCCCATAGAGCTTTGCCTCTAAACAAGATGATGGAAGGTCTATAAGTGACACAACCACAGCGGATTGCGGTCGCGATGCTGGGAGCTTGCATGAACCTCTCTCCGTTGCAGATGGCCGCGCGCACCACGCTTCCCGCCGATCGGCCGGCGGTCCCGCCAATCAGCGGCCGAACCGCAGTCGACACGATCGCCTTCATGAACGTCAACGTCGTACCGCTGGACCGTGAGGGTGTGCTGCCGGACCAGAGCGTGCTCGTTCACGATGGCCGGATCGTCGGCATGGGCCCGGCCGCCGACATTCCGATCTCCGAGAGCGTGACCCGCATCGAGGGGGAGGGCCGCTACCTGATCCCCGGGCTGTTCGACATGCATTCCCACCTCCTCTCGGATGACCGGATCGCGGACGACCACGCCGGAGCCGAGCTCGCGGTGATCCTCGCCAACGGCGTGACGAGCATCCGGATTCCGATCGGCAAGCCCGAGCACCTCGAGTACCGAAAGCGGATCGCGGCCGGCGAGATGATCGGCCCTGCCCTGCATGTGGGAAGCCCGCAGATTGCGGGGCGGGCATTCGGGAGTGTGTTCAACGGCCGCGAGGTGGAAACGGCGGAGCAGGCCCGGCAGGCGGTTCGCGACTTCCACGCCGAGGGCTACGACTTCATCAAGCTGACCTTCTTCATCTCGGAAGAGGTCTACGCCGCGGCCGTCGAAACCGCGGCGGAGCTCGGGATTCGCGTGGTCGGGCACGTGGGACCGCAGGTGCGACTGGCACGAGCGCTCGTGGCCGGCCAGCAGATCGAGCACCTGGACCAGTACCTCGAGGCGATGTTGCCGGAGGACGCGCCGACGCGGAACAGCCTCTCGGGGATCGGAATCTGGCAACGGCCGAACTGGGAGAGCCTGGACTACATCGACGAGGCGAAGATCGCCGACCTGGCGCGGGCCACCGTGGAAGCGGGCGTTTGGAACACACCGACCCTCGCGTTTCTGAACAGCTCCTTCGGGACCGGACGAAGCGACCGCCAGATTGCCGAGAGCCCGGACTACGGCTTTGTGTCGGCCGAGGTGCGAGAGGAGCTACTTCGGGGCCGGGACGTCTACTGGAGCAACCCACCTCCGGAGGAGCGGCGACTTCGCTACGTGGAACTGCGCAATCGGCTCACCAGGGCGCTCTACGACGCCGGCGCGAAGCTGATGGCCGGATCGGACGCCCCCGAGTGGATGCTCCTCTACGGGTTCACGCTGCACCGGGAGCTGGAGAGCCTCGTCGAGGCCGGCCTCCCGCCCCGGGCCGCCCTGGAGGCCGCCACTCGAAACCCCGCCGAATGGCTGGGCGTGCTCGACGAGAGCGGGACGATCGAGGTCGGCAAGCGAGCCGATCTCGTCCTCCTGAGCGCCAACCCGCTCGAGAAGATCTCCAACACGCGAAGGATCGAGGGGGTGATGCTCGGTGGGCAGTGGCTCAGCCGAATCGCGCTCGACTTCCTGTTGGACCGGAGCGCGGCCGAGCTCTCCCAGGCAAGCCTGCGCGACGCGCCCGAGTCCGATTCCGAGTAAGCGCCGATTAGCCCTCCTCCGCCCCCTCGCCGCCGGCTTCCTCGGCTTCTTCCCCTTCCTCCTCGCCTCCTACCCCTTCTTCGGCTACCGGCATGGAGCCGCGGAGCTCCTCGTGCGCGATCCTTCCGCCCAGGTTGGCGGCCTGCAGCATGAGCCCCGATACGGTCGCCGCACCGAGAAGCGAGAGCCCCTTGAACCAGCCGGGCATCGGACGTGTGCGGAAGGCCACGAGGCCGACCAGCCCCACGATCCCCACGGCATAGGCGGCCCAGGCCGCCAGCTCCGCGACCTCTTCGTGCTCGTGGATCACCTCCTCGGACACCCCGGCCTTCTCTTCGACGATCTCTTCGGCCTTCTCGCCGCTCAGGGACACAGGCCACGCCGCGACCGCGGTCAGCACGAGAAAGAAGAGACCGACTCGGAGAGTCTCATCCCGCTTGGCGGCGAGCGCGAAGACCAGCAGTCCCAGTCCGAAGACGGCTCCGAGTACAGGCAGGTGGTTCAGCGCCAGGTGAGCCAAAACGGGGTTCATCAGCGCGTCCTTTCTTCGTTGTTAGACTCTAAGGATCATCTAGACCCTGAGGAGCATCTGAAACGCCAGCATCGCGACCAGCGACACGGTGATCGTGAAGGCCACGGCATGGCGCGAGGCGTCCTCGAGCGCTTCGGGCACGAGCTCGGCGAAGACGATCCAGATCATCGCTCCGGCCGCGAATCCGAGGCCTACCGGAAGGAATGGCTCGAACGCATCCACGAACATAAAGGCGGGCACGGCGAGGATCGGCTGAGGGAGGCTCGAGAAGATGCTCCAGGCCGCAGCCTTCCAGACCGGCGCGCCTCTCGGCACCATGACGAGGCTGATCGCCAGTCCTTCCGGGATGTTGTGAACGGCGATCGCCGTGGTGATGAAGATCCCGAGCGCTTGGCCCCCGCCGAAGGCGACGCCTACGCCGACGCCCTCGGTGAAGGAGTGGAGCGTCATGATCGAGACGACGAGAAGCGCCTTGCGAGCGTCGGCTCCCTTCAGGTTGCCGATAACGAGGCCGGGTCGCGCCTCGATCGCCCGCTGGCTCCAGGCGATGAAGGCGAGGCCGAGCATCACGCCGATCAGCGTGCGCCCGATGGCGTAGTCGAACCCCTCGTAGATGAGGCCGGCGCTGGCGGCCCCCATCAGCCCGGCCGCGATCGCGTTGGCCAGCCCCAGCCACTTGCGGGACATCTGCCGGAAGAAGAGAAACGGAACCGCTCCGAGGCCGGTGGCCAGCGCCGTCAGGAGCGCGAACCCGAGGACCGTGTAGGGGCTCACGGTGCGGCCTCACATCCAACGCTGACTGTCATGCGCGCCGTCAGTCGAGCATCTGGCGCAGTACTGTCTGAAGGATGCCCCCGTTCCGGTAGTACTCCACCTCCGTGGCGGTGTCGAGCCGCACGGTGACTCCGAACGGAACGTCTCTTCCGTCTGAGGAGCGGGCCGTGACGCGGACCTGCCCTCCGGGCTCGAGGCCGGCCGAGATTCCCTCGACACCGAAGAGCTCCGTGCCGTCCAGGCCCAGTGCCTCGGCGCCCTCGTCCGGAAGGAACTGAAGGGGCAGGACGCCCATGCCGATGAGGTTGGAGCGGTGGATGCGCTCGTAGCCCTCGGCGATCACCGCTCGGACGCCCAGCAGACTGGGTCCCTTCGCGGCCCAGTCCCGCGAGGATCCGGTGCCGTACTCCTTTCCGGCGAGCACGACGAGCGGAACGCCTTCCTCCCCGTAACGCATCGCCGCGTCGTAGATCGACGCCTGCTCGCCGTCCGGCAGGTGCACCGTATAGCCGCCCTCGACGCCCGGCACGAGGAGGTTGCGCAGGCGGATGTTGGCGAACGTCCCGCGCATCATCACTTCGTGGTTTCCGCGGCGAGAGCCGTAGGAGTTGAACTCCGCCGGCTCGACCCCGTGGCCGATCAGATAGCGGGCGGCGGGGGAGTCCTCGGCGATCGATCCGGCCGGCGAGATGTGATCCGTCGTCACCGAATCGCCCAGCAGGGCGAGCGCCCGCGCTCCGGAAATGTCGCCCGGCTCCTCGGAGGCGCGCTGCATCCCCATGAAGAAGGGCGGCTGACGGACGTAGGTCGAAAGGTCGTCCCAGGCGAAGCGGTCCCCCTGCGGGACGGGAAGGGCCCTCCAGTTCTCATCACCGGCGTAGACGTCGGCGTACTGCTCCTCGAACATCTCCGTCTTGAGGGCGCGGCGTACGGTGTCTCGAATCTCCTCCTGGCTCGGCCAGATCTCCCGGAGGAAGACCGGCGCCCCGTCGGAGCCCTCTCCGATCGGCTCGTTGTACAGGTCGATGTCCATGCGACCGGCCAGAGCGTAGGCGACGACGAGGGGCGGCGACGCCAGGTAGCTGGCTCGCGTGTCCGGGTTGATGCGTCCCTCGAAGTTCCTGTTCCCGCTGAGCACGGAGCAGGCGACCAGATCGTGCTCGCGGATCGCCTCCGAGATCGGACCCGGTAGTGGACCGCTGTTTCCGATGCAGGTGGTGCAGCCGTAGCCCACGAGGTTGAATCCGAGAGCCTCGAGGGCCGGCATCAGGCCGGCTTCCTCCAGGTACTCGGTCACGACCTTCGAGCCGGGGGCAAGGCTCGTCTTCACCCACGCCTTCTGCTTCAGCCCTCGCTCGACCGCGTTTCGCGCGAGCAGGCCCGCGCCGACCATGACGGAGGGGTTGGACGTGTTCGTGCAGCTCGTGATCGCCGCGATCACGACGGAGCCGTGCCGGAGCTCGAACTCCCCGCCCGGTCCCTGGTCGGCCTGGTCCGGCTCCCAGCGTCCGATCACCGGAAGCACCCGGCCCGGCCTCCCGTCGGTGGCGAGCTCCCCGTTGCCGGCCGTCGTCCCGTTTCCGAGGAATCCGCTCAACGCCTCCGCGAACGCCTGCTTGGAGCGCGAGAGCCGGATCCGCTGCTGGGGGAGCTTCGGCCCGGCGAGGCTGGGCTCGACCGTGGAGAGGTCCAGCTCGAGCGTGTCGCTGTACACCGCCTCGGGGCTCTCGGCAGTGTGGAACAGGCCCTGCTCCTTCGCATAGGCTTCCACGATCTCCGCCCGCTCGGCACGCGCCGTGAAGCGGAGGTAAGACAGCGTTTCCTCGTCGATCGGGAAGATGGCGCACGTGGCGCCGTATTCGGGTGACATGTTGCCGATCGTCGCTCGGTCGGCCAGGGAAAGGCTTGAGATCCCGGGCCCGAAGAACTCCACGAACTTCCCTACGACGCCCCTCTCCCGCAGCATCTCGGTGACCCTGAGCACGAAGTCCGTGGCGGTCGCTCCCTCTGGCAACGTCCCGTGCAGCTTGAAGCCCACCACGCGAGGTACGAGGAGGCTCAGCGGCTGCCCCAGCATCGCCGCCTCCGCCTCGATCCCGCCGACGCCCCATCCGAGAACGCCCAGGCCGTTG
>JAUVMT010000154.1 GCA_030600085.1 Gemmatimonadales bacterium
CGACTCGGCGGCTAAGGCTCCAGGCCGGAGAACGGTAGCCTGGAGAAGCCCGGCGGCACTGATCTCTGCAGCCTGGCTGCCGCTTCCTCGGTCTCGCGGAAAACGCGGAGGAGATTGCCGCCGAGGATCTTCCGAAGCTCCGCCTCCGAGTAGCCCCGCTCAAGGAGAACCGCCGTGATCTCCGGGAACTTGGAGACGTCCTCGAGCCCGCGCGGCACGACCGGGATCCCGTCGAAGTCCGATCCCAGCCCGACGTGGTCGATTCCCGCCACCCGAATGATGTGCTCGATGTGATCCGCCACGAGCTCGACGTCTCCGGGCTCGATGTTCTCGAACATCCAGGCTGTGAGCGCCTCCCGAAAGGCGGCGTCGTCCGTGTGCTCTTCGCGGAGTCGCTCCTCGACCTGGAAGATGTCACCGATTCGGCGTGCGGATTCCGGGACGATGAAGCCCGAGAAGAAGTTTACCATCACGACTCCCCCGTTCTCGGCCACCAGGCGGAGAACGTCGTCGGGCACGTTTCGCGGGTGGTCCGCGATGGCGCGCGCTGAGGAGTGGGAGTAGATGACCGGCGCCTGAGCCGTCCCGAGCGCGTCGCGCATCGCCTCCGCGGTCACGTGCGAGAGGTCGACCAGCATGCCGAGGCGGTTCATCTCGGCCACCACCTCTCGACCGAAGCCGGTGAGGCCGCCGTGCGCGGCCGTATCACCCGCGGCGTCTGCCCAGGCCAGTGTCTTGGAGTGGGTGAGCGTCATGTAGCGTGCGCCGGCGCCGTAAAGCTCCCGGAGCACCGGCAGCGAGTTGGAGATCGCGTGCCCGCCCTCGATCCCTATCAGCGAGGCGATCTTGCCTTCTCCGACGATGCGCTCGATCTCCCCCGTCGAGTAGGCCATCTCGAAATCGGCCGGATAGGCCGCGGCCAGCCGCTTGATGAGGTCGATTTGCTCGAGGGCGACGGCGGTGGCGCCATCCCCGATGTAGTCCGCCTCGACGTAGGCGGCCCAGAACTGGACATCCACGCCGCCCTCCCGGAGCCGCGGAATGTCGGTGTGTCCATCGGGGCGTCCGGTCCCGATGCCCATTCGCTCCACGTCCAGAGCCGCCTGCTGGCGGATCCTCCAGGGGAGGTCGTTGTGCCCGTCCACGACGATCGCGTCGCGGTGGATCCGTCGAGCCTCGTCGGAGGTCGTGTCGCCGGGCGCGGTCGAGCCGGTCGAGGCAGCTGTCAACCCGGGATCGGCCGCGGCCGCGGCGAACCCGGGCGCGGTGAAGCCGGCGACGGAGGCCAGACCCGCGCGACGAGACTGCGCGTCGCCGGCGTCGCCGTGATGGATCAACAGGCCCAGCCAGCCGGCGTACGCGACGACGACGGCCGACAGCACCGAGACGGCGATCACGAACCGCCGAAGCCTCCGGTCGCTCGACTGAAGAAGTGAGAAACCGGCAAACGTGGCGGAGATGACGAGTAGCACGGTCGCCCAGATGGACCAGAGGCGATGAGTCATGACCGGTGATTCTCCCACGAAGGTGCGTGCCTCCTCGACATCTGCCGCCGCCAGCCCGGTCACGAAGGCCGGGATCGAGAAGAGGCCGGCCAGGAGCAGCGAGACGACGGCGTATCGCTCCAGCCCTTCCCGGTCGGTGATCCACCCGATGAGGCCGGCACCCACACCGGCGAGGGCGAACACGACCGAGAACGGCTGACTGATCTGGTGAAGGTACTCCCAACTCATGCGGAACCTGTCGAGACGGGCGGGGTTGACAGTGACGCCGCCGGTCGTAGGATAGCGAACTCGGCCACCACGCCCCCTTCGTCTAGTGGCCTAGGATACCTGGTTCTCAGCCAGGAGACAGGGGTTCGATTCCCCTAGGGGGTATTTTTGGAGCCGCCGGAACCAGCCACTCAGTAGTCGACAGGGCGCAGATACCATTCACCGATCGCCGTCGACGAGAGCATCGGAACCGTGGGCAGGTGTCGCTTCCAGTGCGTGCCCTCCAAGCGCCCCCGGACCACATCGATCTTGGCGGGATCGAACCCGAACTCCGCCAGCTGATCGGCCGGGTAGCCGCTCAGGAGATGATGGAGGATGAGGTCCGCCTCCGCGTAGCTGACCCCCAGGTCCTCCTCGTCCGTCTGTCCGTGGATCAGATCGGCGCTGGCCGGCTTCTCCACGATCTCCTCGGGGATGCCGATAGCCCTCGCCAGCTCCCACACCTGCACCTTGAACAGGTCGCCTAGCGGGTTGATCGGCGGTGTGTCGTCGGCGTGCCAGGTGAAGTAGCCCAGCAGGCGTTCGGACTTGTTGCCTGTTCCGACCGGAAGGGCGTCCAGCTTCGCCGCCTGATCGAAGAGCACGATCATCCGCTGTCTCGCGGCGACGTTCCCGCGCCGGTGATCGCTCATCTTGGGCTCGAATCGCTCGGCGTATCCGTCCACGGCATCCGTGATGTCGATCTCCCTCGTCTCGATGCCGAGTCCGTCGGCGAGGAGCAGGGCGTGATCGCGGCTCTCCGGGCTCGATGTTCGGTAGGGAAGGAGGAAGCCCTTCACCGCGTCGGCTCCGAGCGCATGCCGGCATAGAGTGGCGGTCAGGGAGGAGTCGACGCCGCCCGAGAGGCCGACCACCACCTTGTCGAAGCGGCGGCGCCCAATCTCGCTGCGCAGGAACTCGACGAGCCACCGCTCGACGAGCTTCGTGTCCATCGCCAGCGGTGAGAGATCGTCCGCGTTCGGGGAGGAGGAGACGTCGGGCGAATGAACCGCGTCCGGTATCTCGATCACCTCCTCACGATCTCCGCTCATGAGGCCTCTGCCGTCACGAGGAATCACTCCCTTCGCTGTCCTCGGGCTCGTGGCCGCTCGGCCGCCCGCCCTCGGTCCCTCGCGGACGGTGAAGAAGCAAGCCCGGCAGCGCTCGCTCCAGGTCGGCCAGCAGCGGCTGTCCGACGCGTGCCGCGGAGATCTCGCGCAGGTCCAGGCGCATCCCGAGAAGCGCCTCCTCCCACAGAGGGGCTCGAGCGATCGCCTCTCCCCTGGGTCCAAAGACGACCGAGCCTCCCGGAAAGCCCTTGCCCCCTTCGAAGCCGAGAATCTGGACCGCACCGACGAAGACGCCGTGCTCCTCCGCGATCGTCCGGAGGACACGGTCCCATCGCACCACGTTGCCCGGCACGCCGGGCCCCGGCTCGAAGCCGCGGGCGGGCGAGGCGCTGGGGACCAGGATCAGCTGTGCGCCGTCCAGAGCCGCCAGTGTGCTCGATATGGAATGGAACACGTCCTCGCAGATGAGGATCGCGGCGCGTCCCCAGCTCGTATCGAACGCTCGGACCGTGTGACCGGGATCGACGAAGCGCTCCTCCTGGAAGACACCGTAGGTGGGCAGAAACACCTTTCTGTGGACATGAAGGATCGCTGGATTCTCACCCAACCGGGCACAGAGCGCGGAGTTGTACACACGGTCGCGGTAAAGCTCAAAAAAACCGATCACGATCTCGAGCGGCGCGTCAGCGGGGCGAGCGGCACCTGAGAGGTAGAGCCCGTTCAGCCTCTCGAGCATGCGCTCCGCCGTCATCGCGTGCTCCCGCACGCCGCCTTCGAGGAAATAGCCGGTGAGAGCGGTTTCCGGGAACACCAACAGGTCGGGCCGCGGCGTCATGGCCTCCACGCGCTCGAAAACCCGGGCGGCCTCGGCCAGGCTCGCTTCCACGTCCGCCTTGACCGGACGGAACTGACAGATGGCGAGGTCCAGCTTCATCGGAGCAACGTCCGATGCTCCGAAATGCATGTCAACTTGCGTGGCTCCACGGATTCCCCTATTCGACTTCCATGCTCTCCGGCGCTGTCGCTCGCGGCTTCACCCTTTTCCTGCTCGTCGGCCTCCCGCTGATGGCCGCCCGGAATTCGCGGCTGGAAGAGCACGTGGAGGCCATTGAGGCCGCCCGGCCGGCGCTCTATCTATCTGCCGCTCTTACCCTTCTCCTGATCGCGGGTCTCACGGCAATCGTCGCCGCCTGGCAGGCCATCACACCCGAACAGCTGGGATGGACGGTGAGTGAGCCCGTCGTGGAGCTCGGCTGGGGCCTGGCGGCTACGGCGGCCGGCCTCGGCATTGCCTGGCTGAGCGGCCTGATCGGGCGCCGCGCCGGCCTGGAAGAGAGTCCCCTGCTGCGTCTCCTCCTCCCCCGCAGCGGCACCGAGCGTCGCGCCTTCTTCGTGCTGGCGGGAATAGGCGCCGTATGCGAGGAGTACGTCTATCGCGGGTTCGCTCTGCACGTCCTCGCGGACTGGACCGGTCAGCAGTGGGGAGCCGCCGCGCTGACGTCGATCTCCTTCGGTCTCGCGCACGGCTACCAGCGCGTGAACGGGATTCTCCGTTCGGCCGGTCTCGGAATGGTCCTCGCGGTCCCGGTCCTCTGGACGGGAAGCCTTTTCCCCGCGATCCTCGCGCACTTCTGGATCAACGCCGCGATGTCCTCTCCCGCGTCGCGTTGGCTGCTCGCCGACGTCCGTGCCGCGGACGTGAATCCAGCCGGAGAGTCGGCGGATCGAGAGGACGACTCCACGGGCGGGGATGGCACGTGAGGCCACGCAAGCTTGTCACGCCGGCCCTGGCGGCACTGCTGATGCTCGCGAGGGCGGGCGTCGGAATCGACCTCCTGGCCCAGGAAGCCGGGGAGGGGCAGGAGGATGCCGGCACGAGGGAGCCTGCGAAGCTTCGGGTCGAACCCATCGGACTCGTGCGGGCCGGCCTCCGGGTGGAGCCAGGGGACTCGCCGCGGAACACGGGCTTCGACCTCTTCGATGCCCGGCTCGGAGTCATGGGAGGCTTCGGCTCCATTCTGGAGTTCATCGTCCACGCGGGCCTCGAGCCGCGAGCCATCGACAAGGAAATCGAGTTCCTGGACGTCGCGCTTGCCGTGACGTTCATGCCCGAGCTGCACTTCGACGTCGGTCTCTACAAGGCGCCCTTCAGCCTCGAGGAGCTCATCTGGAGGCCCGACATCAAGTTCGAGAGCCGGGCCCAGGCCGTCACCGCGATCGCGCCGGGGCGGCAGGTCGGAGCCGGTCTTTCGGGCACCTTCCTCGAGGAGCGGCTCGAATACGGCGTGGGCCTGTTCAACGGAAACGGGAAGTCGCTCGAGAACGACAACAGCTCGTTTCTCTACTCGGGCCGTCTGCAGTTCAACAACGTCGGCCCCGTCGAATTCAGAGATGAGTTCGTGATTCAGGTCGGGGGCAGCGCGGCCTTTTCGAAGGACAGCGCGGCAAATCTCGCTCGAATGGGCGGTGCGCCCGCGCTGGACGAAGAGCTCTCCGCGTTCCGCGGCGACCGTTTCCTCTGGGGACTCGACCTCTCTACCAGCTATCGGGGCTTTTTCGTCGACGCCGAGTTCCTAAGGGCCGAGCTGGATCCCCTCCAGGCCGCCGACGTCGATAAGCTCGTGGCCCAGGGCGGGTACGTGGAGGGCGGATACCGGTTTCTGAGCGGGTTCGTGGAGGGGCTGGTCCGCTACGACACCTTCGACCCGATCGGCGGCGAGGGCCGCGACTACCTGTTGATCGGAGCCAATCTCTACTACCTGTACCACTTCCGGTTCGAGATGCAGTATGCGATAGGCCTCCACGACTCGCCGCCCACCCCCGAGCTTTCCGACGGTCAGTTCATCTTCTTCGTGCAGCTGAGGCTCTAGGAGAAGGGAATGACCGGGCGCCGCCACGCTAGGCGCCGGGTCGGATCGGCTACGACGACTCTTCCCGGGCGGAAGCGGCTCCCGCCCCGTGCCGAATGGCGCGGCCCCGCACCAATCATGGACGTGTCCCGACGGGAATCACCGATTACGTTGGTTTGAGCTCTTGACTCCTATGAAGAGGGACAAAGGTAATGAAAGCCATATCAATGGCCGCTGTCATAGTGCTCATTTTCATGGCAGCCGATTCTGTAGTTGCCCAGGAGTGGACGCCCCAACAAGAACAGATGCTGGAGAGGGAACGGGAATACTCGCCCTACGTCGAAGACCATTTCCCGCAACGGGTGTACTGGGGTGATACCCACCACCACTCGTCCTATTCTTTCGATTCC
>JAUVMT010000055.1 GCA_030600085.1 Gemmatimonadales bacterium
AGTGGCCTGGCCGCCCCGGTTCCGCGTCTACGCGGCGAATCGCCCGGCAGCCTTGATCGTGTTCTTGAGCAGCATCGCGATCGTCATCGGGCCGACCCCTCCCGGCACGGGCGTGATCCACGAGGCCACCTCCCGTACCCCGTCGAAGTTCACGTCGCCGACGAGACGATATCCCTTCTCGCGTGTCGGGTCGTCCACCCGATTGACCCCGACATCGATGACCACGGCACCCGGCTTCACCATGTCCGACGTGACGAAGTCAGCGCGGCCGATCGCCACGATCAAGATGTCTCCCAGACGCCCGACCTCACCCAGGTCATGGGTCCGGCTGTGAGCGAGCGTGACCGTCGCGTTCGCCCACGGCTGCTTCTGGGAGAGGATCTCGGCCACCGGGCGCCCGACGATGTTGGATCGTCCCATGACAACGACCTGCTTGCCCTGCGGATCGCAGTCGATCCGCTTCAGCAGCTCCTGGATCCCGGCCGGCGTCGCTGGACGAAACGCGTCCAAGTCGCCACTCACCATCCGTCCGACGTTGACGGGATGAAACCCATCCACGTCTTTTTCGGGCCTGACGCGCAGCATCACCTCGGCCTCGTCCAGGGGATCGGGCAGAGGAAGTTGAACGAGGATCCCGTGAATCTTCGGATCTTCGTTGAGCTGCTCCACCCTGTCCAGGAGCTCGCTCTGTGAAATGCCAGCGGGCAGATGCAAATCGGGAGCGTAGATGCCCGCTTCCTCGCAGGCCCGTTTCTTCATGCGAACGTAGACCTGCGAGGCGGGGTCATCACCGACCAGAACGGCGGCCAACCCCGGGCGCGTGCCCCGCTCGGTCAGCTCAAGCACGCTCTCGGCGACTTCGGCCCGGATCTCCGAGGCGATTTGCTTTCCGTCTATCAGCTCGGCTGTCATGCGCAGGCCTCGTTTCGTGGGCGGCGGGCCGGACCGCAAGCTGGGTCAGCGAGCGAAGTCCACGGCCCTGGTCTCCCGGACGACGACCACCTTGATCTGGCCTGGGTATTGAAGCTCCTCTTCGATTCGGCGAGCCGTCTCCTCACTCAGCTCCGCCATCTCTTCGTCACCTACCCGCTCGGGCGTCACCATGACCCGGATCTCCCGGCCCGCCTGAATCGCGTAGACCTTCTCAACGCCTTCGAACGAGGACGCGATCTTCTCCAACTTCTCCAGGCGCTTCACGTAATGCTCAAACGACTCGCGTCGCGCGCCGGGTCTGGCGCCGGAGATCGCATCTGCCGCGTTGACCAGGAAGGTTTCCGCGAACAGCGCTGGCTCCTCGTCGTGGTGGGCCTTGATGGCGTTGAGCACTGACTCCTGCTCGCCGCAACGCTTGCAGAGCTCGTAGCCTAGCTCGACGTGGCTCCCTTCGTGCTCGTGGGTGAGCGCCTTGCCGATATCGTGCAGCAACCCCATCCGCTTGGTCATCTGGCCATCCAGGCCGAGCTCCGCGGCCATGCTGGAAGCCAATAGAGCTACCTCGCGCGCGTGCTGCAGCTGGTTCTGCCCGTAGCTGGTGCGGTAACGCAGCACGCCCAACCGTTCGACGAGCTCCGAGTGCAGATCGTGAATTCCCAGCTCGTAGAGGACTTCTTCCGCGGCTTCCGTCATCGACGTCTGGACATCCTCGCGAGCCTTCTCTACGACCTCCTCGATCCGGCCGGGGTGGATGCGCCCATCCGCCACCAGCCGTTCCATGGCCAGGCGCGCGATCTCGCGCCGTATTGGATCGAAGCTGGAGAGAATCACGGCCTCAGGCGTGTCGTCCACGACGACGTCCACGCCGGTAATGGCCTCGAAAGAGCGGATGTTTCGGCCCTCTCGGCCGATGATCCGTCCCTTCATGTCATCGCTAGGTAGTGTGACGACCGAGACCGTGGTCTCCGAGGAGTGATCGACGGCCAACTTCTCGATGGCCATCGAGATGATCTTCTTGGCCTCCCGCTCCGCCTCACGACGGGCGCGCTCCTTGATGTCACGCACTCGACGCGCCGTTTCGGCGCGTGCCTGATCCTCGAGGTGCCTGACCAGCTGCTTTCGCGCTTCGTCCCGGGTGATGCCGGACAGCCTCTCGAGTTCCTTGTCCAGCTCGCCCGCACGAAGATCGAGACGCTTGGCAGCCTTCTCCTGCTCGTCCGCCTGCGCCTTCATGTCGACCCCCTGCCTCTCCTGCCGCTCTTCCCGCTCGTCCAGCAGAGCCAGCTTTCGATCCAGGAGCTCTTCGCGTTCCGCCAGTCGTGCCTCTGTCCGCTCGACATCCGAGCGCCGCCCTTCCACCTCCTTCTCCCAATCCGCCTTGAAGCGGTAGGCCTCATCCTTCCCGGCAAGCTCTGCCGACTTGCGAATATTCGAGGCCTCGCGCTCCGCCTCCTTGACGACCCGCTCGCGCTCGCTAGCGAGATCCTCTCTCCCGCGCACCGCTCGGCGGCGCTCCAACAGATGGCCTGCTCCGACCCCTAGCACGAGAGCGAGCGCAAGGACGATAACGGTGATCTCGAGTCCCATCGGGCTCCGAATATCTATGGCGGCGGGGTTCCTGGGACGCCCCGCAAAAGCAAAAAAAAAGGCCGCGCGCTTGTGCGCGCCGACCGTCAGTCGAGATGAGCAACAGGCGACGCATCGCGGGGCGATGCGCCGCATCTATGTACAAGATCGAGTGATCTCCAACGTCCGGCAGCACACACTGGCAACGTCAAGTTGGGCCGCCGCCCATGGCGTCGCAAGCAGCCAGGGCTCAGTCGCCCGCGTCCAGCACCGCCTCGATTCTCCCACGCATCTCGGTAAACCGATCCCCGACCTCACGCTGCAGGTCCTCCGCGTCCGCGTGCGCCCGGAAGAGTCGATCAGTGATCTGCATTGCAGCAAGGATCGCTGCCTTGTGCGGCTCGGCCACGTGGCCCCGCACGTGCGCTTCCTGGATCGCCGAGTCTACGTAGCGAGCGCAGCGCTCCGTATACGCTTCACCCATCTCCGACCGGATGAGGTAGTCCTCGCCGAAAATGGTCACCCGCACGGCCTTGCGATCGCCGCCATTGTCGTCGTTCTCAGTCATCGGCCAGCTCATCCTCCATCAACATCAGACGGCTCCGTATGCGGTCCGCTCGGCCTCGTGCCTCGTTGACGGCTGCCCGGAGGCGCCCGTTCTCCTCGGCCAGCTCCTCGAGTCGGGCCTGCAGCTCTGTCGGAGCCATCTCCTCCAAATCGGTGTCTCGCAGCGCCTCGGCCAGTTTCCGGTGGTTATCCTCGGCGACGCTCGCCCGTTCCCTCATGGCCTCGAAGCTTCCGGCGAGGGATTCTACCGCCGCCTCGAGACGCGTGATCTCCTCATCGACGTCGGGAGCGTCGGCCACGACTTCTTCCATCGCTTGGTCCCCTCCTTCGGAGTCAGGACGTTCGGATGCGGGCATCGCTCTTATCCTCCAGGGCAATAGTGACTGCGTTCATTGCGGCATCCACCTCCTCGTCGGTGAGTGTGCGATCGGCGGCCTGGAAGCGGAATCGCCAGGCGAGGCTCCGGCATCCCTCCGGGATCTCCTCGCCCTCGTAGACATCAAACAACCACACCGATTCGAGGAACGGCGGGCAAGCTCGCCGAATGACCTCCTCGAGCTCCGAGACCGTACGCTTCTCCGACACGATGATCGCGAGGTCCCTGCCCACGCGAGGGTACGGCGAGAGCGACGCGAAGGCGGCCTCCGCGTCCAGTCGAACGGCGGCGAGCCGAAACTCTCCGGCCCATACGGGAGCCGCCCAACGAGGGGCGTCCACGGCGGCGTCTTTGAGGCGCCCGGCCAAACCGACGACCCTCCCCTGCCTCTCGAGCTCGAATGCCTCGCCGTCGAGCCACCGGGCGATCGAGCCGAGGCCCGCCTCGCCGACTCTTTCAGCAGCGTCAGGGAGAACCGGCGTGACACCAGCACCGAGAAGATCCTCGGCGAGCTCTTCGGCCAGGCCCTTGAGATCCCACAGATCTACGTCAGCGGCTTCGACCCCCCAGTGCTCGGGCTCACGACCTCCCGTCACCACGAAAGCGGCTCGCAACTCCTCGAGCGGCAGGACCGGAGGTCCCTCGTCGTCTCTCCTCGCTGCGAAGGCCGTCCCGATCTCGAACAGCCTCACATCCCGGCGGCCACGAGCCAGGTTGTACTCCAACGGGTCGAGCAGCGACGCGATCAGGTCGGTCCGAAGCCGGGCCTCCTCGGCCGACAGCGGATTGTGCAGCTCCACGGCGTCCGGACCGGCTCGTCGTTCCGTGGCGAAGCTCGCGCTCCGAGCTTCCAGGTAGCCTCGGGCCACGAAGAGCCGGCGGACGCGCTCGGCCCGTTCCCACGCCGGATCATCGGGCACCGAGCTCGGCCGAACGGCGAACGCGCCGCCCTCGAAGCGATTGTAGCCATGCCGGCGCGCTACCTCCTCCACGAGGTCGATCTCACGCGTGACGTCGTTTCGCCAACCCGGCACGTAGAGACGAAGCGGTGAATCATCCGCTTGCCCGGACCCGTTGGCAGGCTGGAAGCCGATCGGGGCGAGAATGCCGGTCAGCTCCTCCCGATCGAAGCTCCGGCCGAGCACCTGCCGCACCCGGGAGGGCCGAAGCTCCAGCACGGTCCGCTCTCCGGGCAGAGGTCCGACGCGAACCGCCTGCTCCTCGGCTCGACCTCCCGCCGTCGCCAGGATCAGCCGGGCGCAGCGGGTGATCGCCTTCTCGACGTCCGTGCGATCCACTCCCCGCTCGAAACGATACGACGCATCCGTGGACAGGCCGGCCTGCCGTGCCGTTCGTCGCGTGCGAAGCGGGTCGAACACCGCGCACTCGAGGAACACATCCGTCGTCGCCGAGCTCACCTCGGTGCCCTCTCCACCCATAACTCCGGCGAGGCCGATGGCTCCGTCGGCATCCGCGATAACGGACGCGACCTCGGCGAGAGCGTGCTCCTCACCGTCCAGCGTGCGCAGCCGTTCCCCTTCCCTCCCGGCTCGCACCCTGACCTCGGGGCCTCGCAGCGTCGCCAGATCGTAAGCATGGAGGGGATGATTGAGCTCGTGCATCGCGTAGTTCGTGGCATCAACGACGTTGTTGATCGGTCGACCGTCCAGCGCCCACAGCCGGGCGGCCAGCCATGCCGGAGAGGGACCGACGCGCAACCCGCGAATCACGATTCCGAGGAAGCGGCTGCATCGCTCGGGATCCTCGATGACCACGCGCATCCCCGCGGCCGAGACGTCGCGCTCTCCGTCGATCCACGTCGGCTTCCAGGCGTCTGCGGCCGGTCCGAAGGAAGGAAGCACGAGGCCAGCCTCGCCCTCCGGCGCTAACTCCCGCGCCACCCCGAGATGCCCGGCCAGATCGGCCCTGTTCGGAGTGAGGTCCAGCTCCAGGACGTGATCAGGGAAGCCCAGCGCCTCAGCGAGCGGGGCGCCGGGCAGCAGGTCGGGTGGAAGCTCGAGGATGCCCGAGTGGTCCCAGCCCAAACCCAGCTCGCGTTCCGAGCACAGCATCCCGTGGCTCGTCTGGCCGCGGATCTTTCGGGCGCCGATCTTCAGGCCGCCGGGCAGGGTCGTGCCGGGCGGAGCGTGCGGATAGAGCCCTCCTGCTCGCACAGGCGCTCCGACCACGACGCCGGTGAGCTCATCCGTCCCCACCGTGATGGAAGCCAGGCTCAGTCGGTCGGCGTCCGGGTGTGCCGTCGCCTCCTCAACCCGCGCCACCACGACACTCTCGATCCCGGCGCCGATGGGATGCACTTCGTCCACGGCCACGGCGGTCATGGAGAGATGATCTGCGAGATCCTCGGGCGACCCCTCGATGCCGGGCGCCAGCTCTCGAAGCCAATTGACTGAGACTTTCACCGAATCATGTCCCGCCGGACTCCATTTGGAGAATCCGCCCTCACCCGCAACACGTATATTTTAGTTGACTTTAAAGCGTCGCTCGCAGAAACGGCTTTAAGTAGTGAAACATACGCGGCGACTCGCAACGTCGCCACCGCGATCCGTACGCGGCGTCGGACTAGCGAAACTGCGCCAGAAAACGCGCATCGCCCTCGTAAAAGAGCCGGATGTCCGGAATCCCGTACCTGAGCATGGCGATCCGGGCCGAGCCCATGCCGAACGCGTAGCCCGTATACCGCTCCGGGTCGTACCCTACGGCCTCGAACACGGCCGGGTGCACCATTCCCGAGCCCATGATCTCGATCCAGCCCGTTCCCTTGCATGTGGGGCATCCCGATCCTCCGCACATGTGACAGGAGACGTCGACCTCGGCGGAGGGCTCGGTGAACGGAAAGTAGGCCGGGCGGAAGCGGGCCGTCGTCTCCCGGCCGAAGAAGCGATGCACGAAATGCTCGATGGTGGAGCGGAACTCCACGAAGTCGATCCCTTCGTCCACCGCCAGCCCCTCGATCTGCTCGAAGGCCGGCGCGTGTGTCGGATCAAACGGATCGCGCCGGTAGCACAGGCCGGGAACCACGACCCTCACGGGAGGCTCGTGCGTCTCCATGATGCGCGCCTGCACCGGGGACGTGTGGCTGCGCAGGACGACCCCGTCAGCCAGGTAGAAGGTGTCCCACATGTCGGCCGCCGGATGCTCGAGCGGGATGTTGAGGGCCTGGAAGTTGTACCATTCCGTCTCCGCCTCCGGACCCCGCACCTTTGAGAAGCCGAGCTCCCGGAATATCTCGCAGATCTCATCGATGACCCGAGTGACCGGATGTACGCCCCCCTCCCAGGCGCGGCGACCGGGCATCGTGAGGTCCGCCTTCGCGACGCCCACCGCTTCGGCGCCCTCCAGGGCCGCCTGTCGAATGCTGTGCGCCTCCTGCAGCCGGCGCTTGGCGGTGTTTGCCGCCTGGCCGATCGCCCGGCGGTCCTCGGGCGGCGCCTGGCCGATGCGGCTCAGGATGCCGGCCAACTCTCCGCTTCGACCCAGGTATCGGACCCTGAGCTCTTCGAGCGCTCCGGGCGAGTCCGCCGCCTCGATAGAAGTGAGGCCTTCACCCTCGATCCGCTCCAGAGCGTCGACCAGTTGAACCGGCGCGGTCATGCCCGCCTCAGCGCAGCTGGTCCTTGGCCACCTGCACCAGCTCGGCGAACGCCGCCGGTTCCCGGACGGCCAGATCCGCCAGCACCTTCCGGTTGAGGTCGACATCGGCACGTCGCAGCCCGCTGATGAAGCGCGAGTAGGAGAGGCCGTTCTCCCGAGCCGCGGCGTTGATCCGGCTGATCCACAGCGCCCGGAAATCCCGCTTGCGGCGGCGACGGTCGCGATAGGCGTACTCCCATCCACGCTCGACCGCGTCCTTGGCCGGCCCGTACAGCTTGGATCGCCCGCCGAAGTAGCCGCGGGCTTCCTTCATGAGCTTCTTCTTGCGCTTGTTTCGCGCAATATTCGTCTTTACGCGAGGCATCGTCTCACCTCTTTATCCGTCGCTTCGAAAGTCCATGCTCCGCTTATTATTTACAGTCCTAGCATCCGCTTGACCCGTTTCGTGTCGGCCTTCGAGACGTTCGTCGGCTTGCGCAGACGACGCTTCCTCTTGCGGCTTTTCTTGGTGAGGATGTGGCTGGAGAACGCCCTCCTTCTCCGCAAAACCCCGGAGCCGGTCTTGCGAAACCGCTTCGCGGCGGACCGACGCGTTTTCATCTTCGGCATCTGATCTCGACTCCTTTCCGGCGCGTATGGCTCAGCCGGCGCGTATCACTCATTCCACCTCGACGCGGTGCGGTGCCATGACCATGGTCATCGTGCGCCCTTCGCGCGCGATCGCGGTCTCCACGGCGGCAACGTCTCCCAGCTCTCCCTTCACCTGCTCCAGCAGCCGGAGGCCAAGCTCTGGGTGGGTGACCTCTCGACCGCGGAACATCAGCGTGAACTTGACCTTGTCGCCTTCTTCGAAGAATCGCCGCGCATGCCGCATCTTGAACTCCAGGTCGTGGGTCTCGATCCGGGGCCGCAGCTTGACTTCCTTCACGTGTATGTTGTGCTGCTTCTTCCTCGCCTCCCGGAGCTTCCTCGCCAGCTCATACTTGTGCTTCCCGTAGTCCATCAGCTTGCAGACCGGCGGGCGGGCGTTGGGCGCCACCTCCACGAGGTCCAGGCCACGCTCCCGCGCCATGCGCCTCGCTTCGTCGGTCGGAACGATGCCCACCTGCTCTCCCTCGTCGTCGATCAGGCGGATCGGGCTGATTCGGATTCGATCGTTGACTCTCAGTTCTTCCTGGCTCACGTCCCCTCTCTCGGACACTGGAACAATGCCGCCGCGCTGCCTCGTCCTTGGCCGGACGGCGGATACGAAACAAAAAACCCGGTACGGCCTGGCCGTCCGGGTACGCGCGTTATCCGCGCGACGAGCAGGGGCGAGCCGACGGCGCGTCCCGTGCTTCGAACCCGGCAGCTGTCTCCGGCCTCGAAGAGCCGGAACGCCGAAGGGTGGGAGCTGTGCTCCGCTTGCCTAGTTGTCAGGGCGGCGAAAGGTAGGCGGGGCCTGACGATCTGTCAACGCGGGCCCAGCCAAGCTCGTGGGGAGCCTGCGGGGCGACTCAGCCGACGCCGACGGGGCGGCTCGAGCGACCTCAGAGGACCTCCAGCGCCGGATCGAGTCCCTTGGCACGGATCTTCTCCTGAACGGCCGCGACGAAGTCGTCCACCGGCATCACCACCTGCTTCTTCTCGGCCCCATGCGCCCGAACGGCGACCGTCCCGGCCTCGAGCTCCCGATCCCCAACGACCAGGAGATACGGCACCTTCATGACCTCGCCGTCGCGGATGCGGTAGCTGAGGGTATCCGACCTGTCATCGAGGTCTACCCGCAGGCCCGCGGCCTGCACGCGATCCGCGATCGCGCGGGCGCCTTCGGCGTGCCCATCGGTGATGGGAAGCACCCGGACCTGCTCGGGTGAGAGCCACACCGGGAACGCACCCGCGAAGTGCTCGATCAGGACGGCCGTGAACCGCTCCAGAGTCCCGAAGATGGCGCGGTGGATCATGGCCGGCCGGTGCGGCTTGTTGTCCGGACCGATGTATTCCAGATCGAACCGCTCGGGCAGATTGAAGTCGAGTTGGATCGTGGCGCCCTGCCACTCTCGGCCGATCGCATCCCGGAACTTGATGTCGATCTTCGGGCCGTAGAACGCCCCTCCGCCCTCGTCGAGCCCGTAGTCCACCGCCAGGCGCTCGAGCGCCTGGTACAACGAGGCCTCGGCGTGATCCCACACCTCGTCCTCGCCGATCCGCTTCTCGGGACGGGTTGCCAGGTCCAGTCGGTACTCGAGGCCCAGCGTGTTCATGACCTCGTCGACCAGGTCCAGGGCGGTGAAGATCTCATCCTCCACCTGATCGGGCCTGCAGTAGATGTGACCGTCGTCCATCGTCAGCATCCGCACCCTCAGCAGGCCGTGCAGGGTTCCGGATCGCTCGTACCGGTAGACGTTGGCGATCTCGCTCAGGCGCAGCGGCAGATCCCGATAGCTCCGCTGCCGCGCGGCGTAGATGAGCGTGTGGCCCGGGCAGTTCATCGGCTTGACCCGATAGGCCTCCTTCTCGCCTTCGCCGCGCATGCTCGGGTACATGTGCTCGGAGTACGCCTGCAGGTGGCCGGAACGCTCGAACAGGGCCTCGCTGGACACGTGCGGCGTGTAGACGAACTCGTAGCCGCGCTTCTCCAGCAGCGCCTCGATCCAGCGCCGAAGCTCGAGTTGAATCCTCGCCCCCTTGGGGTGCCAGCAGACCAGACCGGGCCCGATATCCTCCTGGATGCTGAACAGGTCCAGCTCCTGACCGAGCTTTCGGTGATCCCGTCGACGTGCTTCCTCGAGGCGGTGCAGGTGCTCGCTCAGGGCTTCCTGGCTGAAGAAGGCGGTGCCGTAGATGCGCTGAAGCATCTGACGCTTCTCGTCGCCTCTCCAGTACGCGCCCGCGGCGCTGAGGAGCTTGAAGTGCTCGACCTCGCCCGTGCTGGGCACGTGCGGTCCGCGGCAGAGATCGAGGAAGGGACCGTCCCGATAGACGGAGATCGTCTCATCCTCCGGGATCTCGGCCAGCCTCTCCAGCTTGAGGGGATCGTCCCCGAAGAGCTCCTCCGCCTCGGGACGCTGGATCTCGCTTCGCTCGAAGGGATGGTTCGCCGCGGCGACCTCGGCCATCTTGGCCTCGATCCGCTCCAGGTCGTCGGGGGTGAACGGCTCCTCGACCTCGAAGTCGTAGTAGAAACCTTCTTCGATGGGCGGACCGAAGCCGATGCCGGCGTCCGGGTACAGCTCCCTCACCGCCGTCGCGAGCACGTGAGCGGCGGAGTGCCTCAGGGCATAGAGAGCGTCGGCGTCCGCGTCGCCGCGCGTCACGATCTCGACGTGCGCGCCGTCCTCCAGCGGCCGGCCCAGGTCCCACAGCTCACCGTCGACGCGCGCGGCGACCGCGGCGCGCGCCAACCCGGGACCTACCGCGGCCGCCAGGTCAGCGGCCGAGGCTCCGGCCGGCAGCTCCGTTCGCGAATCGTCGGGAAGGAGTACGGAGATGGTATTCTGGCTCATCGCATACCCGTCGATGATCCGGGGTGATTGGCCCGCCAGCCGCGGCCGGCAGTTGGAAGTGTAGCTCTACTCGGCGGATTCCCTAAGGATCCCGTAGCCTCGGACGTGCCCCCCCTCGGCGGCCGCCACCCAGACCCTGGCCCCGGCGGACTCCTCCATCTCAGGGGGTATCTGGGACAAACGGTACTCGGCGCCGTCGAACAACAGGAGATAGAAGCCCTCGCCGTCCCGGCTCAAGATCCCCACCGCCACGGGATCCTCCTCACCAGCCAGAATCTCGTAGGAGGTCACCAGAATGTAGCGGCCCGGCTGATCTC
>JAUVMT010000273.1 GCA_030600085.1 Gemmatimonadales bacterium
CGTCGAGTTCAACCTGCTTCTGATCGCCGGCCTGCTTTCATTGCTGCTGGGGGGACCGGGGCTGGCGGCCGTCGACAGCCGGATGCAGCGCCTCGCGGCGGCCCAGCCACCTCCGCAGCCCGAGCCGGAGCCCGAACCGGAGGCGGCGCCCGAGCCTGAGCCGGAAGTAGCGTCTGAGACCGAGCCGGAAGTAGCGTCTGAGACCGAGCCGGAAGTAGCGTCTGAGACCGAGCCGGAAGCGGCGTCCGAGCCTGAGCCGGAAGCGGCGCCGGGGGCCGAATCGACTCCCAGGCCAGCGGCAGGGGAATCCGAACCGTTTGCTCCGGATGGCGATGCCGGCGGCGAGGCGGAAGACGAGCGTGACGGTGGATAGTGAGCCCGCATGAGGTAGCCGGGCCTTGCCCCTCGTGGCCTCAGGCCACGACGAGCAGGGCCGTTCCGTACATCACGAGCATGCCCAGAGTCAATCCGGTGGCGTTGAGGGGGGCGAAGAGCCCGGCGGGCTGCTGGCGCCGCATCATGGACGCAATCTCGTACACGACCTCCAGGATGGCGCCTGCCCCGACGGCGAGGAACAGCGTCGCCGCGATCGGAGAGTAGGAGAAGCCCCCGATCCAGGTTCCCGCGATCGTCGGAAGCCCGGCGATCGCGCCCATCGCCAGGAGATGCCTGAGCCGTGGACGGTCCGCCGCGACCGGAGCCACGATCGCGAGCCCTTCCGTCGTGTTGTGAAGCGCGAACCCGACCACCAGGAAGCTGCCCAGGGCAATCTCGCCCAGCGCGTACGCCGATCCGATCGCCAGGCCCTCCCCGAGGTTGTGCAGCCCTATGCCGAGGGCGATGAGGTAGGCGAGCCTGAGTCTGTCGGTCGCATCGTCTCTCGCATCCGGACCCCTGCTCCCCCGCCGAGAACTGGATAGGGCTCGAAGCGCGAGAAAGCTGCCCAGTGTGCCGAGCACGACGAGGCCAACCCCCTGGAAGGCCTCCGGCACGACAGCAGCCGTCTCCAGCGCCTCCTGCAGGGCGTCGGCACCGAGAAAGACGAGAAGCCCGATCGTCAGGCTGAGGAAGAAGTGGAGCCAGCGTCTGCTGACGTCACGCAGGAACGGGTACCACAGCAGGCCGATGAGCACCGGCACCAGGCCCACGTAGATCCCCAACAGGGCGAAGATTCCGAAGAAGCGGGCGGACGGGCGCGGCGTCTGGGTGGCGACCTCCACCTCGTGAGCGAACGTGAGCCCCGTCGAGCTCACGAGCACGACCTCGTGCGGCTCACCCTCCACCCAGGGGTACTTCAGCGCGATCGTGACCCGGCCGAGCCGCGGGATCGTTCGCTCTCCATCTATCTCGTGCTGCCAGTAGGCGTCGTCGACCAAGACCTGGGCCACGGTCACCGCCTCGGGCCCGCCGTTCACGACGTGGATCCGCATGAGGCCCGGCTCCGGCAGCGTCACCCGCTCGATCGTCAGCTCCTCGATCGGAGGGAAGCCCGCCCGGAGCACGCTGGCCGGATCCGCGAACACGAACACGGCAACGAGGATCCCGAGCAAGAAAAGGGGAGCGAGACCGAGCAGGACGCGGCGGCCGCCGGACCCGGCCTTCTCCGGTCCCGGATCCGTAGCCGAACCGGGGGATCTCAGCTCGTCAGACATACCGGTGGACCGGGACGCCGTCCTCTGCCGCGAGGTGAGGCACGGCGTCGATAAAGCTCATCCAGCCGAGCTCGGCGAACTCGCTCTGGTGGGCGTGCACCATGTGAAGCCCGGGGTTCTCCAGCTCCAGTTCGACGATGCCCCTCTCGCCCTGGCAGAGCATGATCGTGTCGGTGAGCTCGTACTGATCCGGACGCGTCCCGGTCCGGTAGTACCGGAACATCCCGGCGTGCAGGTGAAGCGAGTTGATCGGATCGAACTCGGTCATGTTCACCAGGTAGATGCGAACGCGCTCGCCGACGCCGACGCGGATAGGGTTCGCTCGGTAGTAGAAGGCGGCCGTGTTGACGGCATAGACCTCGTTCTCCCCGTCCAAGTTGGTGTCGAAACCGTTCATCACCATGACAAGCTCGCGTGCGGGCGAGCGTCCACCGGGAGGATCCACGATCAGCGTCCCGTAGAGCCCTTTGTGTATGTGCCTCTTCAGCGGGATCGCATGGCAGTGATACGGGTGGACGCCAAACGGCTTCGCCGGAAACTCGTACGTGAACCGCTCGCCCGGCTCGACGATCGGGAACACCCCATCCATGGCCGGCGAGTGGGTGCCGTGGAAATGGATCGTGTGGGGGTGTGATCCGGCGTTGGAGAAACGGACTCGAAGCAGGTCACCCTCCGTGCACCGGAGCGTGGGGCCCGGAACACGGCCGTTGTACGTCCAGGCGGGAAACCAGACGCCCGGAGCCACCTCGATCTCGCGATCCACCGCGACGATCTCGTACTCCCGCACCGTGCGACCGGCCTCGTCGCGGGACACATCGCCGTAGTCGAAATCGAAGAGGAAAGCGTCAGGGTCGAACCCGTCAGCCGGAGCGTGATCCCCGAAGACGCCCATCCTGAGCTGAGCCAGCTCCGTCGGCGAGTGGATCGCCTCCTGGACGCCGGCGTGCTCCAGGGCGGCTGCCGCGCCTCCGCGCCGTGCCAGAGCCAGGACCGAAGTTCCCGAGAGTCCGGCCACCCCGACCCCGCCCAGCTTCAGCCAGTCCCGCCGGCTCATCGTTTTCGGACCCATCATCTCTCACCGACTCGTTCCCGCCGACCGC
>JAUVMT010000066.1 GCA_030600085.1 Gemmatimonadales bacterium
AGCTCCACCTGGGTGGAGAGTCCGTTGCGGAAGCGGGTCTGGGCGATCTCGAGGGCGCGCTCCGCGCGCGCGATGTTCGACTCGCTGGCCTCGATCTGCTCTGTGCCGGCCATCAGCGCCTGGTGGCTCTGCTGCACGTCGAGTCGCACGTTCTCCGTCAGCTGCTCGAGCCTGTAGCTCTCCCTGTCGACTGAGGCGCGGGCCTGCTGGACCCGACCCGACCGGGCCCGGCCGTCGAAGATGGGAAGGGAGAACTGCAGCCCTGCCGACGCGCTCTGCGCGAAGTCCTGTCCGCCGGGGAAGAGTGTCGACGATGCGCCCTGGCGCGTGAGGTTCGCGATCAGATCCAGCGTGGGATAACCGGACGCTTTTTCCACCGCGAGGTTCTGCGTCTGCAATCCGACGACGAGCGCTTGGGATTGGAGGTCCGGCCTGTTCCGCAGAGCGATGTTGGTGGCCTCATCCAGCGGCGGGATCTCCGAGGGACGCGCCAGCTGATCGGTGAGCTCGACCGATCGATGGAGCTGCATGCCGATCGTCCGCTTAAGCCGGTTCGAGTTAAGCTCGAGTTGGTTGCGAGCCTCGATGAGCAGGGGCCGGATATTGTCGACCTCCACCTGGGCGGTCAGGAGGTCGAAGTCGGAGGCCGTGCCCACACGGTAAAACGCCTCCACCTCGCGGAGCCTCGCCTGCGCCTGCTCCAAAGCCTTCTCCTGCACGACGACCAACTCCTTGTCGAGAAGGGCCTCGTAGTAGGCGAGCCGAGCCGCCAAAGCTACCGACACGCGGGCGGTCTCGACCTGGGTCTCCGTTGCCTGATCGGAGAGCCTGGCGGCAGTCCGTGCGGGCCCCAGCGAGAGATCGAGGATCGGCTGCTCCAGGGTGATCGCAAAACTGTACTGGTTCTCCTGCCCGAGGCGGATCTGCTGCACCTCGCCGTCCCCGGTCTCCAAGAACAGAACCGCGTTCTGGATGTTGCGGTTGTAGTTTATGTCCGCTCTGATGTCGGGCAACGAGGCGGAGCGCACCTCCCTCGCCAAGCCCGCGGTCCGGGCCTGCTCGGCCCTCGCGATCAGCACGTTTTCATTATGATCCACCGCCCGCCCGACGGCCTCCGCCAGGCTGAGACGAATGGTCTGCCCGCTCGCTGCCCCCGACTGAGCGCGCAGATCGTCCGGTGGAACGCTCGCGACGATCAGCAGCGCGAAGGCCGCGATGAGTGCACGTTTAGTCACGAATTCCTCCTCGACTCGAATCCCGCCCTTCCTGCCAAAAAACCGGAAGGCGTCGCCTACTACCGCCTTCACGGCAAGGCGTCAACCTAGCATCTCACGTTTCCGAAGGCGCCACAACCTGGACGCCCGCCCGGCTGGCGTGGCCGGATCCCGGAGGCCTATCCTTCCTCCCGCTCTGGAGGCCGGTGCGGAGGTGCCGATGCTGGAGATGCGAACGTGAAAAACCAGGTGAAGGAGACTCCATGAGGTCGACGCGAATGGTCGGGTCACGGCTCGTGCTCGTCGGTGCGATGTGGCCGCTCGGCGCGCTGCTCATCCCTACGGCTGAGGCCGCGGCCCAGCCGGCTCGCGCCGACGCTCAGGCCCGGCTCGCGGCCGGCATCGAGGCCGCGGTGGATCGACTGGTCCCCGAGATCATCGAACAGCGGCACCGGATCCATCGCAACCCGGAGCTCGGGAATCGCGAGGTCGAGACGGCGAAGCTGGTGGCGGACCACCTTCGGGCCCTGGGCTTCGACGAGGTGCACACCGAGATCTCCCACACGGGCGTCGTGGGTGTGCTCCGCGGCGGGAAGCCCGGACCGATCGTCGCGGTCCGCGCCGACATGGATGCGCTCCCGGTGACGGAGCGAACCGACCTTCCGTTCAAGTCCACGATACGAACGACCTACCTGGACCAGGAGGTGGGTGTCATGCATGCCTGCGGGCACGACATCCACACCTCCGTCCAGCTCGGTGTCGCCGCCGTGCTGGCTTCGCTGCGGGATGAGCTGCCGGGCACGGTGAAGTTCATCTTCCAGCCCGCCGAGGAGGGCCCGCCGCCCGGCGAGGAGGGAGGCGCCGAGCTGATGGTGGCGGATGGCGTTCTGGGGGATCCGGCGCCCGAGGCGATATTCGGCCTCCACTCGACACCCGAGCTCGATGTCGGGAGCGTCGGTTACACGCCCGGTCCAGCGTTGGCAGCGGTGGACCATTTCTACATCGAGATCCTGGGCACCCAGTCGCACGGGGCCTGGCCCCACAACAGCGTGGATCCCGTCGTCATGGCGGCTCAGGCCATCGAGGCGCTGCAGACGATCCGCTCTCGCAACATGCCGCCACTGGAGCCGGGTGTGGTTTCCATCGGCATCGTGCGGGGCGGGGAGCGCTTCAACATCATCCCCGAACGCGTCCAACTCGAGGGCACCGTGCGGACGTATGATCCGGAGGTCAGAGACCTCGTGGAGCGTCGGATGGGTGAGATCCTCGAAGGCGTGACCAGCGCCGGCGGCGGCAGCTACGAGCTGGTCTACGACCGCGTCACGCCCGCCACCTTCAACGACGTGGCCTTGAGCGAGCGCATGGCCCCGACGATGGAGAGGATCGTGGGTGCGGAGAGCGTAATCCGCACGGACCCGACGATGGGGGGTGAGGACTTCGCCTTCTTCTCGAACGAGATCCCGGGGTTCTTCTACTGGCTCGGGACGACGAAGCCGGGGACGGAGTCGGGCGGCCTTCACACGCCGACCTACCGAGGTGACGACGAATCCGTCCGCGTCGGAATGCGGGTGATGTCGAACCTCATTGTGGATTACCTGACGAGCGCGGGGAAGTAGGCTCGTCTCGCGGGTCCCCGTAAAACGACCATCTCCACGTCTGTAGGCGGTGGTGAGACCGAGGGCGCCGGCAAGCGAGGCATCCATGCCTCGTTTTCTCGTTGCACACGCGGGTCGTTGTTGCGCTGCTGCCACTTTGGAGTCCCTGACCTAGACGCGGGATGCGAGCTCACCGAGAGTCTTAAGCCGTTATTGGTCAATCGGTTACGGCGCAAACAAAAGGCGTTGGCACGGCATCGGTTCGGAGATTGCCCCTCCATGCAGGCGAGGCCGACGGGTCTAGTCAGGTACGAGCCTTAGACGACATAGACAGCTGAGGGCTTTCGTAACCGGACAGCTTGATGGGCCTCCCACATATTCGGGGTGGGCGTCTGAAGGTCGCCGGCGGTAAGCGCCTTCGGAGCATCCGCCCCGTGCCAACCACGAGCCAGTCGGAGCACTCCTCCTAGACCGCTGCGTAGCGACGCCGCTACTCAGTATCCGGCTGGCTCGCCCTTCCTACTTCTTGTTTCCACTTCTTGCGCGCCAACGACCGCTTCCTGATCCTGTCGGGCACTCTCGAGTCCCTGTGACGGCTTCGAGAGACGATGATGGCTGGAGATCAGCGCGTGTGATGTCGCCCGCGCGGAGCCCGAAGGAGACGCCCATGGAATCGACGAGTAGGAGTTGGTCCGCGCGCGCCCGCTGCGTGGTGGTGGCGACGATTGCGATCGTCCTGGCAGGCGGCGTCGCGCGACCGGCCGTGGCCCAGCAGGAGATGTCGGACGTCGAGATCACCACGACGCACGTCGCCGGCAACGTCTACATGCTCCAGGGACGAGGCGGCAACATCGGCGTTTCGGTGGGATCCGACGGAGTGCTGCTCGTGGACGACAAGTTCGCGCCCCTCGCCGACAAGATTCGCGCGGCCCTCGGCGAGATCGTCGGCGGAGAGGTCGAGCTGGAGTTCGTCCTCAACACCCACTGGCACGGCGATCACGTGGGCGGCAACGTCGAGTTCGGGGCGGAAGCGCCGGTCATCGCGCACACCAACGTCAGAGGGCGGATGTCGACCCGCCAGGAGACCGCCTTCGGCGTCGTCGAGCCGTCGCCCCCGGAGGCGCTGCCCGTGCTCACGTTCGGCGATTCCGTCTCCATCCACTTCAACGGGGAGGAGATCCGGGCGATCCACTACCCGCACGGGCACACCGACGGCGACGCCGTCATCTTCTTCACCGGATCGAACGTCGTCCACATGGGCGACGTCCATTTCGCCGGTCTCTTCCCATTCATCGACCTGTCGAGCGGCGGCAGCGTACGGGGCGTCATCGATGCCGTCACCCGCATCGTGGACCAGGTTCCGTCAGACGCGAGCGTGATTCCAGGCCACGGACCGGTCTCCACGGTCGATGATCTCCGGGAGTACCTCGAGATGCTTGAGGAGAGTGTCGCCTTCGTCGAAGCCGGGATCCGGGCGGGGAAGAACCTGGTGGCTCTAATTGCGGAGGGCGTGCCCGAGCGGTGGGCCGGCTGGTCCTGGCAGTTCATCGGTGAAGCCCGGTGGATCGAGACCGTCTATGGAAGCCTGCAGGGCTCCTGAGCCGAGGGTCGGTGTAGGAGTGCCGCCGCGTTGCGATCCCCGTCGCGCGTTCCAAATCCCGTGAGAAGTCGAGCGCTCCAGGAAACGTGAGTCACCTGACAGAGCGGCCGGAAGAACCGAGGCCGGAAGAACCGAGACCCAACCAGCCGGGGCCGGGCGAACAGGACGCCGCGGACGCCGCGGACGGATATAACGCTGGATACGCGGACCGCCTGCGCGAGCGCCGCCTGCGCGAGAGTGGCGCCGTTCCCCCGGCGCTCGCGGATTGGCTCGAAAACGGCGGAGCGCGCGCCGTCGTCACGCCTCCTTCTGCCACTCGGCCGGCACGCCCGAAGGCGCCCCCCGACCCCGGACCGGCCCAGACCGCCGACCCCGTGCTGCTCAAGGCGGCCGGAATCGCCGGGGAGCTGGTGGGCGCGATCCGCGAGCAGGGTCATCTGGACGTGCCCCTGGATCCGCTGGGAACGCCGCCACCTGGTCACCCCACGCTGCGTCCCGAGTTCTACGGAATCAGCGAGGAGCAGCTCTCCCGAGTGCCCGCACAGGCCCTGGACCTGGAGCGGCTGGGCGAGACCGCGCAGGGCGTCCTGGCCCGGCTGCGCGGGATCTACTGCCAGAGAATCGGCTACGAGATCGACCAGCTGGAGGATCCGGGCCAGCGCGAGTGGCTCATCGACTACATCGAGGGCGGTCGCCACTGGGAGCCGCTTTCCGCGGAGGACAAGCGTGAGCTCGCCGGCCGCCTTTCGGAGGTCGAGGGCATTGAGCGTTTCCTTCACCGCTCCTATCTGGGGAAGAAGCGCTTCTCCATCGAAGGGCTCGACATGCTCGTCCCGATGCTGGACGAGCTGCTGGAGCGGGCCGCCCACCAGGGCTCGCGTGAGACCTTCATCGGGATGGCGCACCGCGGCCGCCTCAACGTGCTCGCCCACATCGTCGGGCGGCCGTACACGGCGGTGATCGGCGAGTTCGAGGGTCATCACTCGATCGGAATCCAGACCACCGTGCCGGAAGACGGGTCCGGAGACGTGAAGTACCACTACGGCGCCTACGGGGTCTACGAGACCGCCTCGGGTCCGATCAACGTCCTTCTGGCCCCAAATCCCAGCCACCTCGAGCACGTGAATCCGATCGTGGAAGGGATGGCCCGGGCGTCCCGCGAGCTTCGTTTCGGCACGCGGCGCGATACCCGGACGAGAGACACCTTCGCCGCCGACCGACTGCGGGTCCTGCCCATCCTGATTCACGGCGACGCGGCGTTCATGGGCCAGGGAGTCGTGGCCGAGACGCTCAACCTGTCGCGGCTGGAGGGCTACGAGACCGGGGGGACCGTCCACCTGATCGCGAACAACCAGCTGGGCTTCACGACCCGGCCCTCCGACACCCGGTCCACGCGCTACGCCAGTGATCTGGCGCTCGGATTCAGGCTTCCGGTCCTGCACGTCAACGCGGACGATCCCGAGGCTTGCCTGGCCGCGATCCGCCTGGCCGCCGATTATCGCGGCCACTTCGGCGAAGACATCGTGGTAGACCTCGTCGGCTACCGCCGCTACGGCCACAACGAGGGCGACGAGCCGGGATACACCCAGCCCGAGCTTTACCGGCGGATCGCCGAGCATCCGACGGTCCGCGCCATCTGGGTCGACCGGCTGATCTCGGAGGGTGACCTCACGGAGGAGGCCGCGGCCGTGATGGCCGACCGAGTCGCGGCGGGGCTCGAGACCGCGCGGGAGCGAGTGCTTGCAGCGAGAGATACGGAGGCCGCCGTCGAGGATCCCGGCCCTCCGCCCGAGCCGATGCCGGGAGGCGGGAGCGAGGATCCGGTCCGCCCGTGGCAGCCGGCTTCCTTGTGGGCGGAGCTCACCGAGGACGACCGCTCCCAGACCGACACCGAGGTCCCGGCCGACCGGCTCGTGCGCCTGAACGAGAGGATCAACTCCTGGCCGGAGGACTTCGAGCTCTTCCAGAAGCTGGACCGGCAGCTCGCCCGGCGTGGCGGCAGCTTGGACACCGACATCGATTGGGCTCATGCGGAGTCGCTTGCCTTCGCGACGCTGCTGACCGAGGGCATTCCGATCCGCTTCACCGGCGAGGACTCAGAGCGGGGCACGTTCAGCCAACGCCACCTCGTTTTCCACGACGCCAAAGGGACCGGAACGTTCGTGCCTCTCCAGCACCTCGCCTCGGACCAGGCGCCCTTTCAGGTCTGGAACAGCCCGTTGTCCGAGGTGGCCGTTCTCGGCTTCGAGTATGGCTACAGCACGATCGCCGCGGACTCGCTCGTCCTGTGGGAAGCGCAATTCGGCGACTTCGTGAACGTGGCCCAGGCGATCATCGACCAGTTCATCGCCGCCGGCCGGTCCAAGTGGGGGCAGGAGTCGCGCCTGGTGCTGCTTCTCCCTCACGGGCACGAGGGGCAGGGGCCTGAGCACTCGAGCGCGAGGCCGGAGCGCTTCCTCCAGCTGGCGGCCGAACGCAATATCCGCGTGGCCAACCCGACGACGCCGGCCCAGTACTTCCACCTCCTGCGCCTGCAGGCGCTGCGGCTGGCCAGGCGGCCGCTGGTCGTGATGACCCCCAAGAGCCTCCTGCGTCACCCGAGGGCTCGCTCTTCGCTCGATGATCTCGCAGCCGGCTCCTTTCGTCCCGTGCTGATTCCCGAGATCGACACGCCGGACGCGGTACGTCGCGTCGTCCTCTGCACCGGGAAGGTCTACTACGATCTCGTCGGATCGGAGGCGTTCGAGGAGGCGGCGGATCGGGTCGCGGTCGTTCGGGTCGAGCAGCTGTACCCGCCGCCGGAGATGGAGCTGCGCGCCGCGATCGAGGGCTTCCCTAGAGCCCGCGAGGTCGTGTGGGTGCAGGAGGAACCGAAGAACATGGGGGCCTGGGAGCACATACGTCCCGAGCTGGTCGCGGCCGCAGGCGACCGAAGCGTGGGCTACGCGGGCAGGGGCGTGAGGGCGAGCACGGCAGAGGGTTACTCGGAGCTCCACGCCGAACAGCAGGCCCGCCTCGTCCGTGATGCGCTGGCGGTCGAGGAGTGAGCCGTCCGTGAGTCGCTTCACCAAGCTCGTTCGCGAGATACACCGCCGATCCCTCTGGCAGGTGTTGGGAATCTACGTCGTCGGCAGCTGGCTGGTCCTCCAGGTCGTCGACACGCTGGCGGGCGCCCTGAACCTTCCCGACTGGGCGCCGCCGCTGGCTCTCTTCCTCCTCATCATCGGCCTCCCCGTCGTGCTCGCCACCGCGGTCATTCAGGGAGTCAGCCCACGTTCAGGGGGCGATGCGGAGGCGGCTGGAGGAGCAGCCGGGGAGGCCGGCCCGGATCTCGCCGGCGCAACGCAATCCGCGGCGCATGGGTCCGAGGCGGAGCGCCAGCTCTTCACCTGGAGGAACGCGATCCTGGGTGGGGTTGTCGCGTTCGCGATCTGGGGGATCGTGGCGGCCGGATGGATCGCCCTCAGGGGTGCCCCGGTAGGCCTGGGCGGAGCGGGCGAGGCGCTCCCGAGCGTGGCCGCGCTCCCGTTCGAGAACATGAGCGCCAACCCCGAGGATGCCTTCTTCACGGATGGGATCCACGAGGAGATTCTGGCGCGACTGGCTCAAATCGCCGGCCTTCGCGTCATCTCCCGCACGTCCGTCCTCGAGTACCGGGATTCGCGGAAGAACATCCAGGACATCGCGGCCGAGCTGGGCGTCGATCACGTTCTGGAGGGGAGCGTGCGAAAGAGCGGGAACCGGATCCGCGTCACCGCTCAGCTGATCGACGCCGACCGGGACCAGCACCTGTGGGCCGAGCAGTACGACGCCGAGCTCACGACAGAGAACCTCTTCGACATCCAGGGGGATGTGGCCGGGCAGATCGCGGCGGCCCTCCGCACCGAGCTCTCGCCGGAGGAGGCGGAGCGGCTTGAGGCCCGGCCGACCGCCAGCCTCGAGGCCTACGAGTACTATCTGAGAGGGCTCCAGCTGCGGAATCAGGGCTTCAGCCCCCAGATCTTCGAGGAGATGATCCTGGCGTGGGAGCGCGCCGTGGCGTTGGATCCCGGGTTCGCCGAGGCGCACGCCGCCCTGTCGATCGCTCACTCGGACATGTGGTGGTTCTACTACGACCGAACGCGCGAGCGTCTCGAGCGATCCGCCGCCTCGCTTGCGCGAGCACGGGAGATCGCGCCCGACCTTCCACAGGGTCTCGTGGCCGAGGGTTGGTACTACTACCACGGCCTGTTGGACTATGCGCGCGCACTGAACGCGTTCGAGGCGGCGGCGGAGGTCTTGCCCGGTGATCCCGAGCCTGCCTACGGCATCGCCGCCGTCTACCGCCGGCTAGGCGACATGGAGACCTCTGTCGACTACTTCAAGCGGGCACGGGAGCTGGATCCGAGGTCGGCGATCATGGTGGCCCAGATCGCGGAGACGCTCAGTCTGCTGCGGAGGTTCGACGAGGCGCGTCCATACGTGGAAGAGGCGATCGCACTGAACCCGGGATTCCGATCACCCTACATCGAACAGGCCCGAAACTTCGTCGCGACGGGCCACACGGACAGCGCTCGGGCGCTGCTCTCCGAGGGCACCGAGAATGGAGCGATCGCGCCCCACGCATGGGACTGGATCTGGCTGGAGGCCCTGGAGGGCCGGTACGAGGACGCGCTGCAGCGCCTGCGAGAGGCGCCCCAAGACCTCGAGGGCGATCCCGAGCAGAGCGAGTCATGGGACACCCAGTTGATGTACGTCCCGAGGGAGCAATGGCACGCCGTTCTCCACGGGCGGTTGGGTGGTGAGGATAGCGCGCGGGGCTACTGGGAAGCCTCTGCCGCGCACCTCGCCGGCATGCTACGCGAGCACCCCGAGGATTCGCGCCTCCACAGCTCGCTGGGCATCGCCTACGCCGGACTCGGCCGAAAGGAGGCGGCGATCCAGGCGGGTAAGCTGGGCGTGGCGATTATGCCGATCACGAGGGAGGCTTACCGCGGTGCCTCCCGTCTCGAGGATCTCGCGCGCATCTACGCCAGCGTCGGAGAGCTCGACGCGGCCGTGGACGAGCTCGCGATCCTGCTCGATCGTCCGGCCCAGATGACGGTCGGACGCCTCCGCCTCGAGCCGTGGTGGAGATCGCTCCACGGCCACCCGCGCTTCGAGGCGCTACTCCTCGAGCACGAGCCGGTCACGGAGTAGGCGCCGGCAAGTGCAGATATGACACCGCTACAAGCCTGGACCACGAAACCGAATCCACGCCGTTTGAGACCGGAGATTTCGATGCGCAGAACATCGCCGTTCCTGGCCGTGTGTGCGGCCGCCCTTGGCATGATCGCTTGCTCGCCCACGGAAGAAGCACCCGCGAACGATGCACGCCCGTCCGATGACGTCCAGGTCCAGAGGGATGCGCTCGGGGCGCTGCTCGAGGAGCAGTGGGAGTACACGATGAGGACCAGTCCCGAGTGGGCGTC
>JAUVMT010000159.1 GCA_030600085.1 Gemmatimonadales bacterium
AACTCAGGCGGCATGAGGTCGAGCCGACCGATGAGGAGCTGCGGGACGCGGCTCTTCAGTTCGTCCGAAAGATCAGCGGTTATCACCAACCCTCGCGGGCGAACGAGAAGGCGTTCGACTCTGCGGTCGTGGAGATTGCCGAAGCCTCCCGGAGGATGTTCGACCGGCTGGTGATCCGGGTCTGATGAGCGACGAGCAAGCCGGCTTCCAGCGGTCGGACGTCCAAGCAGGCTTCGAGGTCACGGCGGACTTCGAGCGCTTCAACCAAAAGTACGACGTCTTCCGCCGCTCCTGGTGGGACGAGCGGGTCAAGAGCGACAAGTCGGCTCTTTTCTACAAGACGTACCGCGAGGCGCTGGAGAGCTGGCGGAAAGCAGACGGCTTCACCCAGAAGGACTACGCCCTCCGAAACGCCGCCTGGCACGTCAGCGACATCTTCACGGAGCTCAGGGAGAGCGAGGATCGGCGAGAGGGGTTCACGGACGCCTTCACACTCCAGCGCGACGTTGCGAGCGAGCGGATGGAGTTCGAGTCGCCCGGGGCGGCCGCGCGGGAGATCAAGCGGGTCGCAAAGGCGTTCGGCGCCAGCCTCGTCGGCATCACGGAGCACGACGAACGCTGGATGTACACCTCGAAGTTCAGCGACATCTCGCTGACGGAGAGGCCGAATGACATCCCCGACGGTTTGGATTGGGTGATCGTCACGGCCCAGCAGATGGACTACGAGTGGATCCGCACCGTGCCCTCCGCCCTCAGCGGCGCGGCGACCGGACTCGGATACTCGCATGACGCGCTCGTCGTCCTTTCGACGGCCCAGTACATCCGAAACCTCGGCTACAACGCGGTCGCCAGCATGAACGACTCTTCGCTGGCGATCCCCTATGCCATCAAGGCGGGACTCGGAGAGTACAGCCGGCTCGGGCTACTGATCACCAAGGAGTTCGGCCCCCGGGTGCGCCTGGGGAAGATCTTCACGGACCTCCCGCTCGCCACCGACGCCCCGATCCGATTCGGGGTCAAGGAGTTCTGCGACATCTGCCGCCGCTGCAGCGACGCCTGCCCGGTCAAGGCGATCTCCGACCGCGAGCCTACTACCGAGGTCTACAACGAGTCCAACCTGCGCGGCGTGCGGAAGTGGTCGATCGACGGGGAGCGCTGCTTTGACTACTGGGTGAAGCAGAACAGCGACTGCGCCATCTGCGTCCGGGTCTGCCCCTACAACAAGGACTTCTCCCGCTGGTGGGCGCGTGTCGGACGTACTCTCGCCGGAACTCCTCTCCGACATCTGATGCTCTGGCTGGACAAGAAGCTGGGATTCGGCGAGCGATGGAAGCCGCGCGAATGGTGGGCCGAGGGGCGATCCGCCTGACACGCTCCGCGACACCGGTCGCTCTGCTCCGCGGGCCCCACGCCTGACAGCACGCGGCACTCGTTGCCGGGCGGCGGAACCAGACGGAACCGAAGCGCGGTACCGGCTAGCCGATCTCCAGTTGGATCCGGAAGACTCGCCCCGGCCGTGGGAGCCCGCACTGATCGTAGATCGTGCCGTTCGTGAGGTTCTCGAGTGCGGCGAGCGCCCGAAAGCGCCGGAGCGGGCCGGCCTTGAACATCCAGTCCCGCCAGAGCTGAAACGCCAGGCTCGTGCTGGCCTCCAGCTCCTGGTCGCTACCCAGATCCGGGTTCACGCAGTAGCGCCGCCCCACGTGATCCACCAGGAGCCTGGTGTCGATCGAGAGGGGCGCGCGCACGCCCAGCTCGAGACTCCCACCGACCGTCGGCTGGTACTCGGCACGCCGCTGATCCTCGGGTGCCGTGGGGTCGTCGAGGTCTACGTTCTGTAGCGTCAGATCGAACGAGCCGAAAAACGATCGCAGACGCAAAGAGCCGAGGAGCTCGACACCGGTGCTCAGGATTCGGTCCCGGTTCTCACGGGTGAACCTCCCATCTCCGAGTCCGGTGCGTACGACCGCATCGCTCAGTCGTTGATGGAACACGACCCCTTGAACGGTCCAGCTCGCGGCGGCGGCGGTCACGCCGGCCTCGCCGACGAGCAAGGTCTCCGGGCCCAGCTCGGGATTCGGCACGAAGCGACCCAGAGCACCCGAGTACAGCTCGCGTAGCGACGGGAAGCGGGCTCGCCGGCTTATGCCCGCGTGAAGACGGGTGACGTCCCCCGCCAACGTCACGGATCCGGTCACCTTCGCGCCCCAATCCCAAAGCGCGTCCCGCTCGGGCCGTCCTCCCGTCTCCGGAGTGTCCGAGCCATCGAGGCTGCCGCCGATCGTGAGGGCCCCCGCCGACCCATCACGGCCGTGAAAGAGCGTCTTCTCGAGCTCGACGGCAGCGCTCCAGAGCCGCTGGCTGTAGCTCGCCGCTCCACCGGGCTCCAGCAGCTCATCGTGGTCGGCGTCGGAGAAGGTGAGCGCGGCAGCGATCATGTCGGACCCGAATGAGTGGTCCGCGAACAGGCGGTAGGTCAGCGTCCGGTCATCTCCCTCCTCACCTCCGATGACCTCCTCGTACTCGGGGCTCTCGTAGACGTCGATCTCGCTGTGACCGAAGTCGATCCCCACGCTGCCGCCGAGCCGCCACCCGCCGCCCGTGCCGAACCAGCCCGTGCTTCCCACCAGCACGTTGGTCCAACGCCACGTATCGGGGATCCTCCACAGCCTCGGGTCTTCCACGTGCAACTCGGGCGGCACGCCTCGCTCGGCCGCGTAGGCGACGGACGAGAGGGACGCCGAGGCCCCGCTCGACGTCTGCAGGCGCGCCGACAGGAACCCGTTGGCCTGTTGGACGTCGCTGTTCAGCCGCGTCCCGGGCACGGCCGGGGGCGGCTGCTCGATCTCCTTCGGGACCGGCAGATCGTCCCGACTCCTGAACCCGGCCCCGCCCCGAACGAGAAACTGCGTCTCCTGGCCGAACAGGTGGCCGAAGCCACCATCCACCGACCCCCCTCCTGCGTCGTCGATCGCCGTCCGCACCCGGAGCGGCTCGACGTGATCGGACGCGAAGGGCTCCTGGGAAACATCGAGCCGCATGACGCCTCCGAGGACGTTCGGTCCGGCGAGGAGCGATGAGAGGCCGCGGACCGTCGTCACCCGACGGACCCCCGTAAGCGGGATCAGGGACAGGTCCGTCCGATTGTCCCAGCCGTACGTGAGGGCCGTGCCGTCGAGCAGGACGGGCACCTGACGGGATTCGGACCCTCGCAACGACACCTGCATCTCGCCTCGCGAGTTTTCACGCACCCGAAGGATCGGCATCTCCCTTAGGAGATCCGCCAGTGTTGCCGAAGGCTCGAGAAAGGCGATCGAGTCCAGGTCTGCCTCGAACGCGCTGGACCCGCCCACGACGAGGGGGCGCGTGACCCGCACCACCAGCGTCTGGAGAATCTGCGACAGCGTATCGGCGGCCGCGGAGTCCGCGCTCACGTCGACGGTGTCGGACAGAGCGGCAGGCGGTCGAGCCGGCTTCACATCCTGAGCGCGCGCCACCTCCACGCCAGCGGTCCCGGCAGCCACGCCGGTGAGGGTCGCCGAGAAAATGATGAGGCGAAGAGAGCGACGTGCCGGTGCCGCAGTTCCTAAAACAGATTGCGCCTGCATCGCGCCAATCTGTCGCCGGCCGGTCGCGCGGGCCACGCGCGCCCCCCTGGATAACCCGGGGAGCGATTCGGTATTTTCCGCGTCCGACCAGCCGGGAATCACTACGACACAGGATGAGATGAGGATCGCCCCAATGAACAGGATCGCCCCCATGAACATCGTCAGAATGAACATCACCCAGGCCGTTTCGAAGTCCTTCCTGCTGGGAACGGCATTCATGGTCGCCGCCGCAACCGCACCGTCCACCGGCATCTCGCAGCAGATCGACCCCAAGCTGCTCGCAGGCATGGAGGCCCGCTCGATCGGACCGGCCGGGATGAGCGGCCGGGTGGCCGACGTCGTGGCGGCTCCCTCCGATCCCACGATCGTTTACGTGGGTGCGGCGACGGGCGGCGTCTGGAAATCAGTGAGCGGAGGTCTCTCCTTCGAGCCGATCTTCGACGATCAACCGGTCGCGGCGATCGGCGCCCTTGCCGTCCATCCGAGCGACCCCGACGTGCTCTGGGTCGGGACGGGCGAAGGGAACGTCCGCAACAGCGTCTCGGTCGGAAACGGCGTCTACCGAACTCGCGACGGAGGCCAGACGTGGGAGCACCTGGGACTGGAGGGCAGCGAGCGGATTACCAGGATCGTGCTGGATCCGTCGAACCCGGAGGTGGCCCACGTCGCCGCGATGGGTCGCGAGTGGGGTGAGAATCCCGAGCGCGGGGTCTTTCGCACGCGCGACGGAGGGAAGACGTGGGAGAAGATCCTGTACGTCGATGAGAAGACCGGCGCCGCCGACCTCCTCATGCATCCCGACAACCCGGATGTCCTGTTCGCGGCGATGTGGGAGTACCGACGCTGGCCCTGGTTCTTCAAGTCGGGCGGCCCGGGCTCGGGTCTCTACGTGACGCGCGACGGTGGAGAGAGCTGGACGCGGCTCACCCCGGAGGACGGGCTTCCCGAGGGGGATCTGGGCCGGATCGGACTGGGGATCTCCCGGTCCTCGCCGGAGACCATGTATGCCCTCATCGAAGCGAAGGAGAACGGCATCTACCGGTCGACCGACGGTGGGCGGAGCTGGAAGAACACGGGAGCGAAGGAGGACTTCGGCAACCGCCCGTTCTACTACGCCGACCTTCGGGTCGATCCGGAGTATCCGAACCGCGTCTACAGCCTGTGGTCGCGCATCAGCGTCTCCGATGACGCCGGCAAGTCGTGGGAGCAGCTCGTCTCCTTCAGCGACGTCCACCCGGATCACCACGCGATGTGGATCAACCCGAGCGACGCTCGGCACATCATCATCGGGAACGACGGAGGTGTCGCGATCTCGAAGGACCGTGGAGACACCTGGCGATTCGTCTCCAACCTCCCTCTCGCCCAGTACTACCACATCCGCGTGGACGACGAGCTGCCGTACAACGTCTACGGCGGCATGCAGGACAACGGTTCGTGGAAGGGACCGAGCTCGGTGTGGGAGAACGGAGGGATCCGGAACCACCACTGGGAGGAGGTTGGCTTCGGCGACGGATTCGACACCGCCCCCTTCCCGGACGACCCGATGCGGGGCTACGCGATGAGCCAGGGCGGCAGCCTGTTCCGCTGGAGCCTGGTGACGGGAGAGCGTAAGAACCTCCGGCCGGCGCCGCCCGAGGGCGAGGAGCTGCGCTTCAATTGGAACGCCGGCTTCGCGCAGGACCCGTTCGACGCGGCGACGATCTACTACGGAAGCCAGTTCGTCCACCGGTCGACGAACCGGGGGGACGGCTGGGAGATCATCAGCCCGGATCTCACCACCGACAACCCGGAGTGGCAGCAGCAAGCCGAGAGTGGAGGCCTCACGCTGGACGTCACGAACGCGGAGAACTTCACCAGCATCATCTCGATAGCGCCCAGCCCGGTGGAGCGGGGCATCGTCTGGGTGGGGAGCGATGACGGACGGCTCCACGTCACGAGGGATGGCGGCGCGACGTGGACGAGCCTCGAGTCCAACGTCCCGGGCGTGCCGGCCAACACGTGGATCCCGCACGTCGAGCCCTCCAGCTTCGACGCTGCCACGGCCTTCGTCGTGTTCGACAACCATCGGCGCTCCGACTGGACGCCTTACGTCTACCGTACGAGCGACTTCGGCCAGAGCTGGACGCGTCTGGCGGGAGAAGATGACGTGTGGGGCTACGCGCTCTC